>CAMBGL010000132.1 GCA_945866155.1 Bifidobacterium breve | reverse complement strand
AGCGCGGGTAAACCAATCGCAATTCCTTATAACGGAGCGGTTGCACGCATTCTATTTGGTCCAATTGCTTTCGCACGGGTACGCCAATGGATCACACAAGGTGAATTCGATTTGTTGCATTTGCATGAACCGGCTATTCCATCGTTATCACTACTTGCTTGTTGGGCAGCAGAGGGACCGCTCGTTGGCACTTTCCATGCCGCCGCAAAGCGCCAAAAGATTATTTTCGCAATTGGCCCCATTCTCGAACCGGCAATTGAAAAACTTAATGCACGTATTGCAGTAAGTGAAGCTGCTCGATCTACATTGACAGAGCATCTAGAAACCGATGCAGTTGTAATTCCTAATGGAATTTATGCCAAGCGATACGCAAATGGAACTCCTCAGGCAAAATGGCAAGGAAATACAATTGGATTTATTGGGCGATTTGAAGAACCACGAAAAGGCCTCGCAATTCTTCTGGAAGCACTACCGATAATTGCGCGATTTGCACCCGATGTTCGAGTCTTTGTGGCAGGGCCCGGAGATAGCGAAGAGATAAAGAAAAATATTGACCCCCAATTACTTCCACGCTTTGAATTTTTAGGTCGCATCTCTGAAGAAGAGAAAGCGAATTTCATGGCATCTGTTGCTATTTATGTTGCACCGAATACAGGAGGTGAATCTTTTGGAATTATTCTGGCAGAAGCCCTTGCTGGTGGCGCAACTGTGGTTGCAAGTGATATCCCCGCTTTTGATTCACTTTTAGGTGGCGGAGAGTTTGGTGCACTCTTTGAATCAGAAAATGCAACGGAGCTAGCAAAAGTGATAGTTGATTTGCTACGAGATGGTCAAAAGCGAAAAGAACTTGCACTTGCGGGTAAAGAACATGCGCAAATATTCGATTGGGAGGTCGTTGCGCAGCAGATATTTAGTATTTACGAGATGTCTATTGTTGGCAGCGAAGGAGTTGGCCTTGCAAAAGATCACAGATCGTGGAATCGCTTATTGACGCGAGATGGTGATGCTAAGTGAAAACTACGCTTGCAATACTCCTAATAATTCTCGTCTTCCTTTGGTATTTGAGTTTTTCAGCAACCCGTTTGGACAGGTTGCACCATCGCGTAGAAACTAGTTGGGCAAATCTCGATGGGCTGCTCCAACGTCGCGCAGCAATTGCACTAGAGATTGCACATAGTGAAATTGCCGATCCCGCTTCTTCGCTATTACTTACTGCTGCCTCATATCAAGCACGTGAAGCGACTATGGAATATCGATCTCAAGCCGAGAGCGGTTTATCAGGAGCACTTGGTCTCTTATTAGCCGATGGACAAAGCAATGCTAGGGCAGCAGAGAAAGCACTCCTCACTGAATTATCTGCTCTAACTGACAAGATTCGAGTGGCAATTGCTCTGCATGTAGATGCAGTCAATAGCACGCACAATCTTCGCAGCAGCAAAGTTATTCGCATTTTTAGACTTGCAGGTACAGCGCCGCAACCAGTGACATATGAATTCGAAGAAGATGTCCTTTAGAAAACTCGTAATCACAATAGCGTCAGTTTCAGTCATCGGAGCAAGTCTTTTCTACGCTTTCAAGCCCTCCCTCATGGCACTTGCGCAAAAAGTGAACATAATCGAACCCGTGCAAATAAATAGCATTACTGGAGCACCGGGAGTTGATGGCCCTGTCTTAGTCGTTAAAATTGATGACACTCCGCCAGCGCATCCACAAATTGGCCTTGAAGATGCGGACATTGTTTATATAGAACAAGTTGAAGGTGGGCTCACCAGATTAGCTGCGGTATTTTCATCAAAGATTCCAGATCGTATCGGCCCAGTTAGAAGTGCAAGAATTAGTGATTTAGAACTTTTGTCGCAATATGGTCGAGTAATTTTTGCCTACAGCGGCGCGCAATCAAAATTACGGCCATATATTTCGTCTGCAAATCTGGAAGATCTCGGTGCTCAGAGCCAGCCTGCAACTATCTATACAACTGACCCACTTCGAAGGCCACCAACAGCAATGGTTTTGTGTGCAGATTTACTCATGCAAAAAGTGACAGAAAAAGGATATGAAATTGCAATATCAAAAAATATGGGCTGGAATTTTGGTGATGCGCCAGAATCAGGAACTGCAATTGCTTCTGTAGTCATGAATTGGCCAGCAAATTCTTACACCGCTACGTGGTCGGATATTGAGAAGCGCTGGTTACTCAGTACTAGAAGTGGACCAAATTTTGCTGATTCAGGAAAAACACTTGGACCAACAACCCTAGTGATTCAAAATGTGCTCATCGCTCCCTCTGAGTTTTATGACAAAGTTGGTGGAGTGACTCCATTTTCTGCAACGATTGGATCTGGATCAGGTTTTGTTTTACGTGACGGCAAGAACTTTCAAGCGTTATGGTCGAGGCCAACAGCAGAGAGTGGAACTCAGTGGAGCACTCCTGATGGGGAGGAGATTAAGTTCGCCCCGGGTCAAATATGGATAGCACTTACCGATAAAGCGCCTACTTTCACACTCAAATCCGAGGCGACACCTATGCCTTCTTCAAAGTAGGATTGCCCTCTAACTCTCACAAGAGTTCTAACAAGGAGTCAGTCACATGTCGCAGGTAACGGGTACGGGTCGAGTAAAGCGCGGAATGGCAGAGATGCTCAAGGGCGGCGTCATCATGGATGTCGTCAATGCTGAGCAAGCAAAGATTGCCGAAGATGCTGGCGCTGTTGCAGTTATGGCACTCGAGCGCGTACCTGCAGATATTCGCGCAGAAGGTGGCGTTGCTCGCATGTCAGATCCTGACATGATCGAAAAAATTCAAGCAGCTGTTTCGATTCCCGTGATGGCAAAGGCTCGCATTGGCCATTTCGTTGAAGCACGTATTCTGGAAAGCCTCGGTGTGGACTACATCGATGAGTCAGAAGTTCTTACACCTGCAGATTATGAAAATCATATTGATAAGTGGGATTTCAAAGTTCCTTTCGTGTGCGGTGCAACAAATCTCGGTGAGGCTCTGCGTCGTATCAATGAAGGTGCCGCAATGATTC
Source organism: Bifidobacterium breve (assembly GCA_945866155.1). Taxonomy (GTDB): domain Bacteria; phylum Actinomycetota; class Actinomycetes; order Nanopelagicales; family Nanopelagicaceae; genus Planktophila. The sequence goes on along the minus strand of CAMBGL010000132.1, from coordinate 1 downwards.
G
>CAMBGL010000131.1 GCA_945866155.1 Bifidobacterium breve | reverse complement strand
TTCTTCTCCAATTTTATCTAGTGAAAACATTGCTTGAAGCTCAGTTCCATCACCTTCACGAAGAGTTGCAAAACATAGCTTTCCTGTATCGCGCTTGAAAATAATTCGGCCAGTCAAACTTTCAATGTCTCCAGTTGCAACATCGATATCGAGTGATGTGTATTTCTCGCGGATATCTTTCAAACTCTTTGTGCGAGCAACAGATACTGGGTATGGCTCAATTCCGCGCTCAATGAGACCGGCACGCTTTTCGCGGCGAATCCTCAATTGCTCAGGAAGGTCATCCTCAATTGGTGTGTTATCTGCGCTCATAATGTGGTGAGTCTAGCGACTCAAGCATTTCGTTCGTGAATCAGGCGCAGTCCAATCAGCGTTAAATCAGGCTCGTAGTGGTCAATCGTTTCTGCAACACCGAAAATCAACGGTGCAAGACCACCTGTTGCAATTACATGAGGCTTCTCTGAATACGTTTCAAGGAGTTCTGCCGTAATGCGATCTACGAGACCATCAACTTGACCGGCAAAACCAAAAATAGTTCCTGATTGCAGGGCTTCAACTGTGTTTTTGCCAATTACATTTTTTGGCTTTACTAATTCAACTTTTCGAAGTTGCGCAGCGCGAGCTGCAAGAGCATCGACAGATATCTCAATTCCGGGGGCAAGTGCTCCCCCAAGAAATTCACCTTTGGGAGATACAACATCGAGATTTGTTGAAGTTCCAAAATCAACAACAATGGCTGGTCCACCATACAAAGTATGGGCAGCAAGAGTATTGACGATGCGATCAGCGCCAATCTCTTTTGGATTATCGACCAAGAGTGGAACGCCTGTTTTGATACCAGGTTCAACAATCGTTACGCGAATATCTGCAAAATAGCTTTCAATCATGTGGCGCAGTTCTCGAAGAGTTGCCGGAACCGTTGAGCAAATAGCAAGACCTGTAATTTCATAACCTTCAACAAGTGCTTTGTATTGCAACCACAATTCATCTGCTGTTGAACGCGGATCGGTCTTCACTCGCCAAGAGCGAAGAAGATCTGCTTCATCAAATATTCCCAAAACAGTATTGGTATTGCCTACATCTATTGTAAGTAACATTTTCTTATACCTCCCTAAAATCTAAACCGATATCCAAATTTGGTGCTGAGTGAGTAATTGCTCCGACTGCCAAGTAATCCACCCCGGTCATTGCATATGCTTTTGCATTCTCAATACTCAATCCACCTGATGCTTCTAACTTAGTTGCTCCATTAGAAATAGCTACAGCCTGCTTACATTCTTCAATGCTCATATTGTCGAGTAGAACAAGGTCAGGCTTGAGTGGCAATACTTCTTGCAGTTGTTCCAAGGTATCTACTTCAATTTCAATCTCTGAATTTGGATATCTCTCTCGCACCTTCATAAATGCCGCAGTAACACTTCCCGCCGCTGCAATATGATTATCTTTTATAAGTGAAGCATCACTCAAACTCAATCGATGATTTGTTCCACCGCCGGCAGTGACTGCAGCCTTTTCTAGTAATCGCATTCCTGGTGTGGTCTTTCTTGTGTCCCGAATTTTGCATGATGTTCCATCTATTGCATCAACCCATGTGCGAGTCAGTGTTGCAATACCGCTGAGGTGTCCCAAGAAATTGAGAGCCGTACGCTCTGCGAGCAATATCGCACGAGTATCTCCACGCACAGTGAGTAATACTTTGCCGACACTCACATTTTCTCCATCGTGAACAAATAATTTAATGTCACTGAGTCCAACTTCTTCTAAGACACCTTGTGCCATTTCGATACCTGCAATGACACCACTCTTGCGAGCAACAAAATCAGCCACTATCTGTGAACTTTGAGCAACTGTTGCTACGGAAGTTATATCTTCGCCGCCAGCTAAATCTTCAGCAATCGCACGCTTTATAAGATTGCGATCAATCATGATCGACCTACTTGCTGATAATCAGTTGCCCACACCCCGGTTGGACTAAGTCTTTGCGCAATTCGCTTGAGCCATGCATCACTTGTCTCAGGAAAATCTTCACGCCAATGGGAACCACGAGTCTCTTGGCGAATTAGTGAAGCTTTTACAATTGCCTGCGCCAATTGGTAAAGATTTGTCGTCTCCCACGCTTCAACGCATGGTTGCGCACTCTTGCGCACTTGGATACGTGCTAAATCATCACTCGTTGCAACTAGAGAATCTGAAGAACGCAACACACCAGCGCCTTTACTCATACTCCATTGAAGTTCTTTACGTGCACTTGGGTCAATAAGTATTGACTCGGAATTATCAGTAACTGCTATTCCTTGTGGAGGAATTGTGGCTGCAATGTCAGCGGCAATGCGTGCGCTAAATACAAGTCCTTCAAGCAGTGAATTAGAGGCCAAACGATTTGCTCCATGTACGCCAGAACATGCAGTTTCACCACATGCATACAGGCCAGCAACGCTAGTACGACCATTGAGATCTACTCGCACACCACCGGATGCGTAGTGCGATGCAGGTGCCACTGGTATCAATTGTGTGAGCGGGTCAATTCCATGTGCAATACATGATGCGTAGATTGTTGGAAATCTCTCAGTAAAACCAGCAAGATGGCGCACATCGAGCCAGACATGATTAGTTTTATTTGCAACCATGGAACGCATAATTGCAATTGCAACTACATCTCGAGGAGCAAGTTCGGCTAGAGGGTGCTGCTCTTTCATAAACCTCACACCATTGTGATCGACAAGGTATGCGCCTTCGCCGCGAACCGCTTCGCTAATAAGTGGTTGTTGACCTTGAGAATCTTCACCTAACCAAAGCACGGTTGGGTGAAATTGGATAAATTCAACATCAGCAACTTTTGCACCTGCGCGTAGTGCTAAAGCAACCCCATCACCCGTTGATACGGAGGGATTTGTTGTCTGTGCAAATACTTGTCCCAGCCCACCCGTTGCAAGGACAACAGCACGCGCCATAGCTTGTCCGACACCATCACGTGTACCTGCACCGATAACGTGCAATGTGACTCCACAAACAGCGCCATTTTTATCTTTGAGTGC
>CAMBGL010000130.1 GCA_945866155.1 Bifidobacterium breve | reverse complement strand
TGTTATACAAAACCTCTTCGAGTTCCTTTTTGTTAGCTGGATCTTTCGCCAAAATCCAAGGCTCTTTCTCAGTTACATATCCATTTACTTTCTTACAAAAATCCATAATCGCGTTGATGCCACCTTGGAAATCAAGTGCACACATTGCTGTATCGGCTTTTTCAACAGTGGCGGCAAGAACGGATTTCAGTGTTTCGTCACTACTGACCGCTGGCAGTATGCCATCGCAGTATTTTTCAATCATTGCAGCTAGGCGAGAAGCAAGATTTCCAAAATCGTTAGCAAGTTCAGATGTGTATCGAGCACTCATATCCTCCCAAGAAAAGGAGCCATCACTACCAAAAGGAATTGCGCGCAAGAAGTAATAGCGGAATGCATCAACGCCAAAGTGGCTCGTGATATCACTTGGTGCAATACCTGTGAGCTTGCTCTTGCTCATCTTTTCGCCTGCAACAAGTAACCAGCCATGTGCAAAAACTTTCTTAGGAATATCAATTCCTGCAGCCATCAACATTGCTGGCCAGATAACTGCGTGAAAGCGCAAGATATCTTTTCCGACAAGGTGAACATCTGCCGGCCATGTTGCTGCAAATTTCTTGCCACCTTCAGAATCAGGATCATCAGTTAGACCAACTGCAGTTGCATAATTGAGTAGCGCGTCAAACCAAACATATACAACTTGTTTCTTATCCCAGGGAACAGGGATTCCCCAATCAAAAGTTGAACGAGAAATTGATAAATCAGATACTCCGCCTTCGAGGAATGAAACAACTTCGTTTCGAGCACTCTCTGGCTGACATGCTTCCGGATTCTTCTTATAATGATCTAAAAGTGGTTGCGTAAAATCAGATAACTTGAAGAACCAATTCTCTTCGTTGACGAGCTCAATTGGTTTGCTATGTATTGGACATAACTTCTCACCATTGGAATCAATGAGATCACCTGGCAATTTGAACTCTTCACAGCCAACGCAATAAGGACCTTCATATTTGCCAGAGTAAATATGTCCTGAATCTTTGAGAGATTGTAAAAACTTCTGTACACGTTCTGTATGTCGTACCTCAGTGGTGCGGATGAAATCATCATTAGCAATATTGAGCGCTTCCCAATTTGGTTTCCAAGCATCGGCTACCAAGCGATCAACCCAATCCTGTGGAGCGACGCCATTGGCATCTGCAGTACGCATAACTTTTTGACCGTGTTCATCTGTGCCAGTTAGAAACCAAACATTGTCACCTTTTTGACGGTGCCAGCGAGTAAGAACATCTCCTGCAACAGTTGTATAGGCATGTCCAATATGGGGAGCATCATTGACGTAATAAATAGGCGTCGTTAGATAGAAGGCCTTCTTATCTGTGCTCACGTGCTCATCTTATTCGCATCGACCACTGCGGCATAAACGATTCTCTTGGCTATCGAGAATTCCTCGGCTACTGCAGCAATTGCAGACTTTCTATCCATTCCCGCGCCTTCAAATTCGCGCACTCTGGCCACCATCGCATCTGTTGTTGACTCTTGTGCCCCAAGTTGCGCACCTGCAATTACTAATGTGATTTCGCCAAGAATTTCGCGTTCACTAGCCCATGCATTGAGCTCTAATAGATTTCCTCTTTTTATCTCTTCGTAACGCTTTGTCATTTCGCGACAAATAGCGCCCTCTCTCTCACTTCCAAATACGGATTGCGCATCTTTGAGTGAATCAACAAGTCGATGAGGTGCTTCAAAGAAAACCATTGTGCGTTCTTCAAAACGCAACTTTTCTAGATGTGCGCTTCGTGCACCAGAATTTCGTGGAAGAAATCCTTCAAAAGTGAAACGATCTGTGGGTAGTCCCGATAGCGCAATTGCCATAGTTACAGCACTTGGACCTGGAATAACGCTTACCTCAAAGTTTTTTGAAATTGCATCGCGCATAACACGAAAACCTGGATCGCTAATAGTTGGCATTCCTGCATCAGAGACAATCAATACATTCTTTCCATTTGCTAAGGCTTCGAGAATCTCGGCACTTCGTGCATCTTCATTGCCTTCAAAAAAAGAGATAACACGTCCCGTAAAAGTAACTCCAATATCTGCACACAGGCGATGAAAGCGACGTGAATCTTCGGCTGCAATGATCTCTGCTGATTCAATTGCCTCGCGCAAACGCGTGCTTGCATCCCCGGGATTTCCTAAGGGGGTGGCTGCCAGAATCAAAGTCATAGGGGCATCCTCTCAGGAATCATCGATAGTGCGAATACGCTAACGCCATGGTTGCCGCGATTGCTCCGCTTGGGATTGCCCTTCTCTCTCTCATTCTGCGACTTATAAATCTTGGCCGACCAAAGGGATTTGTTTTTGATGAGGTCTATTACGTCGATGGTGCACGTGATTTTTTGGTGCATGGCGTAGAAATTGCTGGCAGTAAAGCTGAGTTTGTTGTCCATCCCCCAGTTGGAAAATGGCTTATTGCAATTGGAATCCAGATTTTCGGCGACAATGAGTTTGGTTGGAGATTTGCCACTGCAGTTTTTGGGACTTTGCTAATTCTATTATTTGCTCGCATGGTTCACACCCTCTTCTATTCACCACTGATTACAGCACTTGCGGCAGCGCTTATGGCGATGGATGGAATGCATTTAGTACATTCACGAACTGCACTCTTAGATCTATTCCTGACCTTCTTTGTTTTAGCTGCAATATATTTCTGGTATCGAAATCGACATTGGTTAGCCGGAATATCTATAGGACTTGCATGTGCAACTAAATGGAGTGCTCTCTATTTTCTTATTCTGATAGTACTTATATCTGCTTACAGGATTTTTAGAGATTACCCACTAAAAGAAATGCCTCGCACAATTGGTCTCAAGGTCATGACATATGTTCTTATTCCAATATCAATTTATATTTCGAGTTGGACAGGTTGGTTTGTTAGTAACCGTGGATGGGATAGGCAATGGTCAACGAATCCATTGAAATCCTTATGGCACTACCACGCCGAGATGCTCGGATTTCATACTGGGCTTACCGAAAAACATTCATACCAAGCCAATCCTT
>CAMBGL010000129.1 GCA_945866155.1 Bifidobacterium breve | reverse complement strand
GGCAGAAGATCTGAATAAGAAAATGTTGGCGACATGAGCGCTTTACTTTGCTGGCTTTACTGCATCGAGTTTCTTGCGTGCGCCATCGAGCCATTCCTGACAAATCTTTGCAAGCTCTTCACCGCGCTCCCAGAGTTTGAGAGATTCTTCAAGAGTCTCACTTCCCGATTCGAGCGCTTCAACAACTTCGGCTAATTCATCTCGGGCGGCTTCATATGACAATTTCTTCTCAGCGCTCATGTGATAAATCTACTCCCTTAGTGCGCTCCGGTTGCTGTGGCTTCAGTCTCACCCATTGCTAAACGAATTCGCAAGAGTTCGCCAGCTTTGAGTTTCTTTGGATCACGCGCAATTTCACCTGAGGCTAATTGCACGACTGAATATCCGCGGTCCAAAGTTGCTTGTGGCGAGAGCGAGCGAACTCGCGCCCGAATCTGCTTGAGCTCTTCTTTCGCTAGTTTCAAACTCTCTTTGAATGAGCGGCTAGAGCGATCACGTAGGGCAGTAATAATTTCTGCACGTGAAGTGATGAGCAATGATGGATCTTTCATGACAGGTCGCTCATGAAGATTTTTGATGCGCGTACTTTCAAGTTCGACCATAGTCATGATTCTGCGACGGGTTCTATTTCGCAATTGTTCAATCAGTGCGAGTTCTTCAGCCAAATCAGGTACTACATGCTTTGCAGCATCCGTTGGTGTTGATGCACGAAAATCTGCAACGAGATCAAGAAGCGGTGCATCTTTTTCATGGCCAATAGCACTCACTATTGGAGTCTCACACGATGCTGCCAATCGAACTAAGCCCTCATCGCTGAAGGGAAGTAAATCTTCAAAGGAGCCACCGCCGCGAGTAATGATGATGACATCGACATCTTTATCCGCTTCTAGTTCCCGAAGTGCTTGCGAAACTTCAGAGACGGCTGCTGCGCCTTGCACTGTAACTTCGCGAATTTCAAATTCGACCATAGGCCAACGACGTTTTCCATTTTCAACAACATCTTTCATCGCATCGGTATTGCGCCCACAAATGAGTCCAACTTTGCGGGGCAGTAGTGGAAGTGCAACCTTGCGATCAGAATCAAAGAGTCCTTCAGCGGCGAGTACGCTCTTTAGTTGTTCAAGCCGGGCAAGTAGTTCACCAACGCCAACTTGGCGAATCTCGCGCGCGGATAAAGTGAGTGAACCATTTTTTGTATACCAAGAGGCTTTTGCAAATAGAACAACGCGGGCATTTTGTGGAAGTGGTTGAACTGATGCCAATACAGATTTATGACACATAACAGATAAAGACATATCAACACTGGTATCGCGCAGACGAATAAATGCCATCGTGCCACTGCGTTCGTTGAGTTCAGAAATTTCGCCTTCGACCCAGATTGGTCCTAAGCGATCTACATAATCCTTAATCGCTTCAGTGACCACGCGCACAGGTGCTGGAGCATCACTTGAAGTTTCGAACATGAGATGAGCCTAATAGACTCACCCCATGGCTAAGAGAGTTCTCCTTGCTGCGCCTCGCGGATATTGCGCTGGCGTTGACCGCGCTGTTATCACGGTGGAAAAAGCGTTGGCTCTTTATGGCGCACCGGTCTATGTTCGAAAGCAAATTGTTCATAACAAACATGTTGTGGCAACGCTAGAAGCACGCGGAGCAATCTTTGTCGATGAGACAGATGAAGTTCCAGAAGGTAAGACTGTTGTTTTCTCTGCTCACGGAGTCGCACCCATCGTTCATGAAGAAGCAGCGGCTCGTAATCTAAAAACAATCGATGCAACATGTCCATTGGTTACAAAAGTCCATAATGAAGTAAAGAGATTCGCTGCAGAAGATGCTGAAATTTTATTGATTGGTCACCATGGTCACGAAGAAGTTGAGGGCACAGCAGGAGAAGCTATAGGACAAGTTCGAGTTATCGACGGTCTCGATGGTGCCCGCAGTGTTATACCAACACCTGGCAAGAAACTTATCTGGTTATCTCAAACTACTTTGAGCGTTGATGAGACTCTCGATGCTGTAGCAATTCTCAAAGAGCGTTTTCCTGAGATTCAAGATCCACCTAGTGATGATATTTGTTATGCAACGCAGAATCGTCAAGAGGCTATCAAGGCGATTGCGCCTCAAGCAGATCTCGTGTTAGTCGTTGGCTCCACAAATTCATCAAACTCAGTTCGCTTAGTTGAAGTTGCTAAAGAGTATGGAACACCTAATGCGTATTTGCTCGACTTTGCAGCAGAGGCAAAAGAAGAATGGTTAGTTGGTGTTGAGACAATTGGCGTAACAAGTGGCGCATCTGTTCCTGAAATTCTTGTCAATGATTTACTCGTGTGGCTTGCAGAGCGCGGTTTTGGCGATGTTCAAACAATTACTGCGATGGAGGAATCACTTCTCTTCTCTTTGCCACCTGAACTTCGCAAAGATATGAAAGTAGCAGGAGCTAAGTAATTTAGTGGTCGCTACTACGTGCATAACGTGCGCCATAAACCATCATCAGAGCTAAACCAGCTGGCACAAAGAGTGCTAAACGCAGGGTAATTTGATCAGATAAGAATCCAATCAGCGGTGGCGCTGCGATAAATGCAAAGTAAGAAATTCCAGCAATCATTGCAACAGCTTCCGAAGGTGCAATTGTGTCGGGATAATCCTTTGAGGCAATCTCTCCGGCGGCGCTCATGAGTAGAGGAATTACAGCGCTGACTCCAACGCCTAAGAAGAACCAACCAAGGAAGACTCCTTGAATATTGTTCATTAACATTCCAGCCGATAATCCAATTCCTGCAATAAGTCCGCCAGCAGTGAGTAAGCGTGAAGTTCCAAAGCGACGTGAAAGTTTGTCACCTGATAGGCGACCAATAACCATCAGCGCTGAAAAGAGTGCGTAAGGCATTGCCGAAATAAATGGGGATGCACCAAATGTGTCGCGTGCAAGAACGCCACCCCAGTCACTTGCAACACCTTCAGCAATTGCCGCACATATTCCCAGTAATCCAAGAATCCAGAAGATCTTTGGACGTTTGCGATTTCGCTTATGTCCTTCAGGAT
>CAMBGL010000128.1 GCA_945866155.1 Bifidobacterium breve | reverse complement strand
GATGAAGATTATTGCCGTACCTTGATCCCGAAGTTTCCTCATATTTCGAAGGAGTTCATCTGTCTCCTGTGGGGTTAAGACCGCCGTTGGTTCATCCAAAATGAGCACCCTTGCGTTATAAATAAGAGCTCTAATGATCTCTACGCGCTGCTGGATTCCCACTGGCAAATCCTCAATCAAGGCATCGGGGTCAACATCAAAATTGAACTCAGCAGATACTCGGATTATCTCTTTCTTTGCCGCTTCTAAATCGAGGAACCCAAACCCTCTTACCTTTTCGTGACCTAAAACTATATTTTCAGCGACCGTGAACACCGGAATAAGCATAAAATGTTGATGCACCATTCCGATTCCAGCGGCAAGGGCATCAAGTGGTGAATTAATCGTAATTTCTTTCTCATCAACTAGAATTTTGCCTTCATCCGGTGCTAAGAGCCCGTAGACGATGTTCATAAGCGTAGATTTACCAGCACCATTTTCACCAAGAAGCGCGTGGATTTCGCCTGACTCAACTCTCAAACTAATTGAATCATTTGCGATCAAATCACCAAATCGTTTGGTGATGCCGCGGAGCTCAAGAGACATAGCGTAAATCTACTCTGTAATTTACTTTATAGAAAGCAAATGGGACTAGTGAATAATCACTAGTCCCATTTGTTGGACTTGAAATCGGTCCTTTACAGATTACTGAACAGCGACCTCACCTGATTTGATTGCATCACCAAGTGCTTCAATTTCAGCGCTGAGTTCTGCAGGAACCATATCTGCAAGATCATAGTATGGAGCCAAGTAGGTTCCACCATTCTCAAGATTGCCCTGGTAACCAGTTGCTGTGAATGTACCTGCAGCTGCTTCAAGAATTACTTCCTTAACAGATGTATCTACACCCTTCACTACTGAGGAAAGAAGTACTTCCTTGTACTGAGAAGCAGCCACGTAACCATCGGTGTCGACCCAGATTACATATGACTTCTTTGAGGCAATTGAATTACCTGCAGTTGCTCCACCAAGTCCGCCAGCAACTGGGAAGATAATGTCTGCACCCTGTTGCTCGAAGTTCTTAGAGATTTGCAGTGCCTTTGCGGAGTCAGAGAACCCGCCAACGAATGTGCCGTCCTTCTTGGCGGTATCCCAACCAAGCACCTTTACAGACTTGCCTTTAACTTCGTTGTAGTGCGCGACGCCACGAGCAAAGCCATCCATGAAGATTGTGACTGGCGGAATGTTAAGTCCACCGTATGTAGCAACAGTTCCGGTCTTTGAAACTCCTGCTGATAGGTAACCTGCTTGGAAGGCTGACTCATTTGTTGAAAATTGAATTGGCTTCAAGTTATCAAACTTGGTTCCTGGATAGATTGAACCATCTGGTCCGTGATCTTCACCATCCTGGTCAACGATTGCGAACTTAACATCTGGGTTCGCCTTAGCACCTTCAATGATTGCACCATTGATAAGGAAGCCAACGCCAATGATTGTTGTACATCCCTCATCTACGAGCTTCTTAATGTTTGGTGCGTAATCTGCATCAGTTGCTGCAGCAAGATACTTAACTTCGATATCTGAATTCTCTTCAGCTGCAGCCTGAGCTCCAGCCCATGCTGAGGCGTTAAATGACTTGTCATCCACGCCACCTGTGTCGAGAGCAAGGCACGCTTTGGCTCCAGCACTCTCACTTGACGCACTACAGCCGCTTAATACCAGGGCAGCCGAGGCAAGTATCGCCATCAATGCTAATTTGTTTTTCAAGGTTCCTCCAAGGAATAGTTGAATGTTGCTTTGCCAGAGCCTAGTAGTTGAGGGTGATAATTCCCAAGAATTGAGGAGCAAAAACGTGGGCGTGGCATGTAATAGTTAGGAAAACTCTCAAGTTGAAGTTGAGTGCTATTCGGTGATTTTTTCAGCTGTGGCGGCTGCAATATTTATTGCATCACTTTTCGCCAATAACTCCTTGGATCGGATGGTGAACTCTATGCCTCCGCCATCGATGCCGTAGCGGGTGCCAAATAGGCCGGCATCTAGGTCGAGATAATCAAGAAATTGATCACCTGAAAGTGATTTGGAGATGATGTCAATAATTGCCTTATCCACTCGTTTAACAACTGTCGCAGCCAAAAATTTCTTGGTTTGGCTTGTCACGGCCAAGTATTGATCTGGCTCGATATTTATGAGTGAAACTTTCTTGGCACTTTTCTTCATATTGTTGGAGACAATTACTTTAAAGACTTCAGCATCAGAACCTTGCGTGCTCAAATAGATGACATCTGCGCCAACAGAAATCACCTGACTTGCTGCCAATGAGTAAGAGCCAGAGACATACTTCACGATGGGAATAACTTTTTTCTTGCTAGCTAAGACGCCTGCGCTAAAACCATTTTTGAATAAATCAGCTTGATTTGTGTTGGCAATCATCGCAACCTTGCCAGTCTGTGAAATTTGTGCGGCACTAAAACCCGCCAAGTAGGCTCCTTGGGTTTCAGCAAAGATGATAGAGCTAACATTAACTGCCGCAACGCTTGCGTCGTTAATGATGGCAAATTGCGTATCGGGAAATTCAAAGGCGAGTGCTTGCAAAGTTGGGCCGTATCCCTCGCCAACAGCGATAATCAGAGCGCACTTTTTTGCAATCAAGCTACGAATTCTCTTATCGCGGTCTTCAGAGGTTCCATCAGTAACCACTGCTTCAACACTAAAGTCGAGTGACTTCTTAGCCTTTTCTAAACCTGCTGCGGTGGCGTCGTTAAAGGATTTATCTCCGCGTCCACCAAGATCGTAGGCAACTCCAATGGTGGCCGTATCTGCCGAACTGGGCGCCGGAGTGAGCACGCCAAACATCAGCGCACAGGCAAGTGCCATGCGCAGTTTCATTAAAGAACTACCCCGAGATTCTTATATGTATCTGCAAGAGTTGCTTCTGCAACTGTGCGGGCTTTAGCTGAACCCTGGTGCAAAATATCAAGCAGATGCTTCTCATCTTCTAGGAGCTCTAGTGCTCGAGTGCGAATGGGGCGTAGGTATTCAACAACTACCTCTGCAACAGCTGCCTTAAAATCTCCGTA
>CAMBGL010000127.1 GCA_945866155.1 Bifidobacterium breve | reverse complement strand
ATGTGAGTCTCCACAATCCGCCACCATCACGTGAAACAGTTGGTGTTGCTGGGTTTGGCTTTGTTGCACCTGGATCTTTGTTGGACTCAGTTGTAACAAAGTAGAAGACGTTTGGATTTGATGGATCCCATTCGCCATCTTCAACACGTGACATTTCTGTTCCCTTTGCTGCATGGTCAACCTGCTGAGTTTTCATATCAGCATCCCAGATTGTCTTTGCGAAGGTCACATCAACTGCCTTGTTCTTTCCATGTGTTGCACGGAAAGCATTGTCGTTGGCAATATTTGGAATACTCATAACGTGGAGATCACCGTTTGTAAGGCCTGCTTTGTCAGCAAAAGTACCTTCGGTTGTCTTTGTTCCAACATACATAAAGAGTTGTGAATCTGTTGCTGAGCCATCTTCATTGCCCATAACAACAGTATTCTTTCCTGGCTTGAGGTTTGGCATCAAGTTTTCCCATGATGCTAATCCCATTCGTGGAAGATTGATTCCGTTTCCATCCATATCGAATGCGAAACCGCGAGCATATCCACTGTCGCCATCTTCTTCACCAGATAGGAATACAGCTCCGGCATGTCCGTAGGTGGTTGACCCATCCTTGAATGAAAGTCCGCCTGCTTGAACGAGAGTTGCTGAACAGAAGCGGCTAATGAAGTTATCCATACCTAAAGTTTGACCTGCTGGCGCAGCACCTACAGCGGTGTTTTGGTATGTCTTTGTGTTGTAGTTATAAAAACTCCATGAAGTAACAAAGTTTGATGCACGAGAAACGCGACTTCCATCTTTGTTTAGTACCAACTTTGTAATTGACGTACCTTGAATCGTTTTGCCCTTATCGGCAGCCTTTGCAAGTGCTCCAATTGCGCCATATGAAGGAACTTCGTGCACTGAAAGAAGTGTGATTGTTCCATCGGCATTGCGGTATGAACCCATTCCATCAGGGATACCTTCAATTGTAAGGCCAGTAATATTATCTCCTGCATATGCAAGAGGCTTAATGCTTGCCGCACTTGTTGAAGGCAAGATGTATTCAGGTTTTGTTAGTACTGAGTTTGCTACTGCTGATCCAGCAATTGTTGCAACAATTGCAACTCCTGCCACGACCTTGTAACGAGTTTTCATTTTTTTCCTTTTCTCACGGGTTATGGTCGTAACTCATACAAAGCTACTTAGTGCGGATAGTGCACATTGCAAGCAGAGTGCAAGTGTTGTGCGGGCGAAGAGTTATCTAACGACTCATGAATAAATCATTACTTTGAAACTAATTTATTTAGATTGAATTCATGCTTTGTTCATATTTTTACTTTACGATTTATTTATGAATGAAATTTCTAGACGCATTCTTAGTTTAGGAATCATTTCAGCCCTCGTATCTATGGCAATCCCTGCCTCTGCTGCCCCTGTAATTAAATGTCGCTTTCTTGGACAGAGAACAACTTTCAAAGGAAAGCTCTACACCTGTATCAAAGGAAAAAATAAAGGCAAAACAATTCTTATGTGGGATTCGGGAAAGCCCATTCCTGCAACTTCTCCAATCGCATCGCAATCTCCAACCCCAATATCAACCCCGTCGCCCTCTAGCTCGCCAACAATCTCACCTGAACCGGTTATCGTAAAGAAAATTGATATTCCAATCGCTAAATCCTCGGATGTACCTAACAATTCCACCAAGTCATTTACCGCAAAAAATCGCAACGGAATAGATGCCACTTATTTTCTTGCCCGAAATTCAGAGGTTTTAATCGCAATGGATGCGACATGTCCCCATCAGGGTTGCACCGTTGCAATTGCGACAGAAGGCTTGCTCTGCCCATGTCACAGCGCACTCTTCGATCCAAAAAATGGTGCGCTATTGCGTGGTCCCGCCTCATATTCGCTCAATCGCTTAGCGGTGCGCGAGGCGGATGGCCTTATTTATATAACTGACTAAAGAAACCGGACTCCCGGTACTTAAAGAAAAACTTGCTCTGCGGAGACGAGGAGATTTGAACTCCTGAAGGCTTTTAGACCTTACCTCGTTAGCAGTGAGGCGCACTCGACCGGGCTATGCGACGTCTCCAAGTGGTGGCTGTAGTTTACATCTAATTTCTACTCGCAGTATCCTGCCGTATGACTTATGAACTGCGTATTTACAAGGCAAACCCAGGAAAAATCGAGGCGCTCTGTGCCCGCTTTAGAAACCACACCGTTGCCCTTTTTGCCAAACACAACATGGAAAGCATCGGCTATTGGCTAGAAGACGCACACACAGATGTATTGACCTACGTCATTAAACATTCTGGAGATCCGGCTAAGAATTGGGAAGCATTTATTGCTGATCCTGTATGGATTGCTGCAAAGGAAGCATCGGAAGTTGATGGGCCTCTCGTTGAATCAATTGATTCGCGTTATATGACATCAACTGATTTCTCTGCGTTGAAATAATCATTGTTAGGCTAACCTGATGAGCTCTGAAGAGAAGAAGTCCGGCCGAGTTTATGATGTAGAACCATCACAGCTCTATGCAGAATTTATGAAAACTGGTTGGACTCCATCTCCACTTCATGGAATAACTCCGGATGATGTTGCAACATATGCATTCTCCCGCCGTCAAGCGCTCTCAGTAGCATTTCCAGGAATGCGTTTAATACTGCCTTCTGGGAATTATAAAGTGCGAAGCAATGACACTGATTATCTATACCGTCCGCATTCAGCTTTTGCTTATTACACAGGCGTGCAAGGAGTGGAGGCAACAGCAGATGCTGTTTTGGTTATGGAACCTAACGGTGATTCACATGAACCAATTCTTTTCATAAATCCTCGCTCTACTCGCGATACCGACGCATTTTATAAAGATGCTCGCTACGGAGAATTATGGGTTGGACGTCGCTTTACTCTTGAAGAGGCACAGGCTCGATATCAAATCGCAACTCGTAAAATTATTGAATTAGAAGCCTTCTTAGCTAAAGATAAGGGCGCGCTCGTTATTCGTGAGCAGGATAAATTGATTGATTCAATTATAATTAGGAATGTGCGCGATGAAGAGTTGGCTAACTTTACGTCGGTACATCGTATGATCAAAGATGATTATGAAATTAAAGAGATGCAACGAGCAATCAATGCAACACATTCGGGTTTTAGCGACATTATTCG
>CAMBGL010000126.1 GCA_945866155.1 Bifidobacterium breve | reverse complement strand
CAATCACGCCCCGTAATCTCATGGCAAATTCTTGGAGGAGGAAATGACCTTCGCCAAGATGCATATGAGATTGAAGTGGCAAGTGATGCGGCCTTCTCAAAGAACGTTGTAACAAGTGGTCAGATTAAATCTTCCTCTGTAACGCAAGCATCATGGCCAGATACTGCGCTCAAAAGCCGTGAGATTCGCTATCTTCGCGTAAAGGCACAGATCAATGGAACATGGAGTGCGTGGAGTACAACAGCAACAGCTGAAGCGCCACTCTTTGCAAACAAAGAATGGACTAGTAAGCCAATTGCGCTGCCTAATGATCCTGGCCGCAAAGGTAAAGCACCGTCAGCGATTTTCCGCAAGGAGATTGATCTAAAATCAACAGGAGTACGTACGCGTTTGTATGTGACTGCACAGGGCCTATTTGATATTCAAATCAATGGCAAAGCCGTTAGTGATGAACTCTTGAATCCTGCCTGGACTTCTTACAAGCAACGTATTTCATATCGCACATTTGATGTATCTAGTCTTCTTACAAAGGGTAAGAATGTGATTTCAATGGTGATTGCCGATGGTTGGTTCCGTGGCCAATTGACATGGGAGCAATACCGAAATGTTTTTGGTGAAATCGCTGCTGCTCAGTGCCAATTAGAAATCCACGAATCAGATGGCTCAATTACAAAAATCGGCACTGATGATTCTTGGAAAGTCAGCACTGGCGAAATCCAGACAGCAGATATTTATGATGGCGTAACAATCGATTTCAATAAAGAACAAAAAGGATGGCGCGAGACTGGCTTTGATGACTCAAAGTGGGGCAAAGTAGAAGTGTGCGCAGTAATTCGTGCAAAGCTTGTTCCAATGACAAGTCCTCCGGTACGTGTAACAGAATCAATAAAGGCGATCTCTGAGACAAAGACTTCACGAGGCTCTGTTATTTATGATTTCGGGCAAAATATGGCTGGCCTTGTGCGCATCAAAGTAAAAGGTAAAGCTGGAGATAAGGTCACAATTACTCATGCTGAGGTTCTCATCAAAGGTGAATTGCATCGAGCACTCCTTCGTACAGCAAAAGCTGAAGATAATTACACACTCGCTGACTCCAATGAAATAGAGATCTCACCTCTCTTTACATTCCATGGTTTTAGATATGCAGAGATTGCAACAAGTGCTCAAATCACAAGTGTTATCGCGGATGCAATTCATTCTGATGTCGCGCGCATTGGCCACTTTGAAACATCAAATCCAGCACTCAATAAATTACACTCAAATACGATGTGGTCTCAGCGTGGAAACTTCGTCTCTGTGCCAACAGATTGTCCTCAGCGCGATGAGCGCCTTGGTTGGACTGGAGATGCTCAAGCATTTGCACCAACGGCTTCAACAATTCACGACTGTGAAAACTTCTTATCTAGTTGGTTAGTAGATCTTGAACTAGACCAACAACCTGATGGTGGCGTTACAAACTTTGCACCAGATATTCCTGTAGAGCCAGGTGGGATGCATGCAAACTCTGTTGATTTCTATGGAGGTCGTGCGGGCTGGGGAGATGCAGCAACAATTGTTCCCTGGGCTCTCTATGAAGCATACGGAGATGTTCAAACACTTCGCGACCAATATAACTCAATGGTTCGCTGGGTTGACTACCTTGAGAGCAAATGTGCACCAGATGGCTTAATTCCTGAGGGTGAATTTGAATTTGGTGATTGGTTAGACCCAGATGCACCAGCAGATAAGCCTTGGGCTGCAAAGTGCAACAGCACATATATTTCAAACTCTTTCTATTCATTTAGCTCACTTCTACTTTCAAAGGCAGCAGCTGTGCTCGGAAAATCTGATGATGCTAAGCATTACAAAGCAATTGCTGATCAAGTTGCTAAGTCAGCATGGGCAAAGTGGAGCAAAGAAGTCTCTGAAACTGCCACAGGTTGCGCCATGGCAATTGAATTAGAAATTGCACCTCTTGCAGAACGCGAAGCAGTTGCTGGTAAGTTGGCAAAATTAGTTGATAAGGTCAATGGAAAGATTTCAAGTGGATTCCTTGGAACTCCACTCGTTATGGCAGCGCTGTCAAAGTTCGGGCAACTAGATTCTGCATACAAACTACTTCTCAATGAAGAAGTTCCAGGATGGTTGTATCAAATCAATAATGGCGCAACATCTATGTGGGAGCGCTGGGATGCAATCTTGCCTGATGGTTCATTCCAATCAGGTGATCTTGAAAATGCTGGTAACAGCATGATCTCCTTCAACCACTACGCATATGGCGCTGTTACAACATGGATGTATCGCAACGTTGCTGGTATTTCACCAATGATTGAAAAGCCAGGATACGAAGAGATTCTCTTTGCTCCAACACCTCATGCATCACTTACATGGGCAAAAGCAAGCGTAGAAACACGCTATGGCACTGCTGCAATCGATTGGAAGAAGGATGGCAATTCCTATTCAGGAACCATCACTGTTCCATCAGGTTCAATTGGCTGGTTTGAAACAAAAGGAAAGCGCACCCGATTTGGTTCAGGTACGCATTCCATTTCTTTCTAATTAGCAAGTAAAGGTATTTGTTCCAACCTTAATTACATGCTCGCTACCATCAGGCAATATCGCTTTGCCTGATGTTCCCTGTGGTGCAGTCACATTCAATGTAAATGCCTTGCCGGCTAACTTCCATTCAACTGATATCTCACCATATTTTGTAATGTGGCGCGTATTTACATGTGTGATAACAGTATGCATTTTAGGCTGCACAACAAACTCTTGATAGGCAGGTTTCGTTGCATTCAATCCTGCGATATAGCGATGCAAGAAGGAGATAACTGCGCCTTTGCTGTAGTGATTCAAAGATGCAAAAGCTTTACCATCTTTATCAATGCCTTCCCAAAGTTCCCACACTGTGGTTGCTCCGCGATTTCTCATTCCAAGCCATGATGGTGGCGTATCTTGGAAGAGTAATTCAAATGCAAGATCGAGGTGACCATTATCTGCAAGGACTGGCAAAAGATACGGAGTTGTTAGAAAGCCAGTACCTAAGTGTGTTCCAGCAGCACGCACAAGTTCGACTAGTCGATTTACAAACTTAGTATGCAGTTCATCTGGTGCCAAGCCAAAATCTAGTGCTCGTACATAATGTGCTTGAGTATCAGGGTTGAGTAA
>CAMBGL010000125.1 GCA_945866155.1 Bifidobacterium breve | reverse complement strand
CAGGGTTGAGGCCAAGTACGCCCATTCCGTAAACAATGTTTGCAGCGCAACCACCACGGCGAATATCTAGACTATCAACGAGAAAAGAGAGAGAAACTTTCTCTAGGGATCCTTCTACAAGGGAATCAGTAAATTTTCCCGAGAAGGTCATGAGATGGTCAATACCGACAGAGCCTGCAACGCCTATTTTCATGAGGCGATACTAGGGTGTAAAGAAGTAAAAGTTAGTTGAATGAATCGCCACATGCACAAGAACCTTGTGCTTGCGGATTATCAATTGTAAAACCTTGCTTCTCGATTGTGTCAACGAAGTCGATAGTTGCACCAGATAGGTATGGATCACTCATCTTGTCAGTAATAACTTTGACTGCACCAAATTCGCGAACGACATCGCCATCCATATTGCGATCATCAAAATAGAGTTGGTAACGAAGTCCAGAGCAACCACCAGGCTGAACAGCAACACGAAGATTGAGATCATCGCGACCCTCTTGAGCAAGAAGTGCGGCTACCTTTGCAGCGGCTACATCTGTGAGTGCAATTCCTGTTGTTGTACTTGTGGTGCTCGTAGTCTCAGTTGTCATTTTTCTCCCCGTTTCAAGGCATAACTCTACCGCCTACCCGTTATCGAGGCGACACAAACACTAAATCTGAGAGAGAATAGCGCTATGGCATTGAGTGACTTACTTCTCCTTGGACAAGGAAGTGACCTCGCAAGTCAGCGAGGCGTCTCCTGTACTGGGGCTCTGCCTGAAGCTAGCGACCCAGACCTCGTACAGAGAGCAAAAATTGCCCGTGCCGCTTTAGGTAATCGCGCAATTGTCCTAGGTCATCATTACCAACGCGATGAAGTCATCGACTTTGCAGATATCACTGGTGACTCATTCAAACTTGCGCAAGCCGCTGCTGCGCAAAGTAGCGCTGAGTATGTAATTTTTTGCGGCGTTCACTTCATGGCTGAAAGCGCAGATATTCTTACATCAAAGGAACAAAAAGTAATTCTTCCTGATCTAGCCGCTGGTTGTTCGATGGCAGATATGGCAACGGCTAATCAAGTCAATGAATGCTGGAAATCTTTGGAAGAAGTTGGCGTTGCATCAAAGACCATTCCAGTTACATATATGAATTCTTCTGCTGCAATAAAAAGTTTTACCGGCGAACATGGCGGAACAATATGTACTTCTTCGAATGCAGAAAAGACAATGCGTTGGGCACTAGAACAGGGCGAAAAGATTCTCTTTTTGCCGGATCAACATTTAGGCAGAAATACTGCTGTCTTATCCCTCGGCTTGACGCTAGATGATTGCGCTCTCTGGAATCCATGGAAGCCAATGGGTGGGCTCACTCCGCAAGAAATTCACCGAGCAAAAGTAATTTTGTGGCGAGGCCATTGTTCTGTGCATGGACGCTTCACTCTTGAATCAGTCAACGAGATTCGCGAACGTGTGCAAGGAGTCCAAGTTTTAGTGCATCCAGAATGCCAACATGATGTTGTCTCTGCATCTGATGTTGTTGGCTCTACCGAAAAAATCATTCAGACAGTGAGTAACTCCCCCGCTGGCAGCAAATGGGCGATAGGAACAGAGCTCAATCTTGTCTCGCGTCTTGCGAAATCGAATCCTGACAAAGAGATCTATTTTCTAGATAAAGCGGTCTGCTACTGCTCAACAATGAATCGAATTGACCTGCCGCACTTGGTCTGGGCTATGGAATCTCTCGTCGCCAACCACGTAGTCAACCAAATTCAGGTCTCCGATGAGGTTGCCCGCTTCTCCAAACTCGCGTTAGAAAGAATGCTGGCTCTATAGTTCTCGCTATGACAAGTTCAGATAATGGATCACCAAAAAAGGGTCGCCCTACGCCAAAGCGTAAAGAGGCTGAGTCCAAGCGCATTGTTTCCTCTCTTGCACCAGTGACAACAAAAGAAGAGAAGAAAAAAGCAAAGGCAAATGCACTAGCTGCACGTCAGGCTAATCGCGTTGCTTATATGCGCGGAGATGAAAATGCACTCCCTGCTCGCGATCGCGGACCTGCTCGTCGATTTGTACGCAACTATGTTGACTCACGCAGATCAATTGGTGAATATTTCTTACCCATTATTTTCGTAGTACTTGTACTCACGCTGATCCCAGTTCCAGCAGTGCAACTTGGATCAGTAGCACTAATGTATTCAGTCCTTCTTGTCGCTGTAGTTGATGGCTTCATTCTTGGTCGCAAAATCAAAAAACTGATAGCTGAAAAATTTCCAAATGAAAACTCAAAAGGACTTGGAATGTATGCATGGCTGCGATCGACTCAGATGCGCCGTTTACGCGCACCTAAGCCAATGCATAAAGTTGGGGATACCAACTTCTAACTAAGCGCGAGGGTTTGGACTCTCGTTCTTTTTTGGATCCTTCTCTGGAAGATTTCCCAGTGCCTTATCAATTGCTTTCATGGTATCTGCTGAAAGTTTGATACCCGAAGCCTTTACATTCTCTTTTACCTGCTTTGGAGTAGTTGCTCCCATAATCGCACTTGAAACATTTGGATTTTGAAGAACCCATGCGATCGCCATTTGAGACATGCTAAGTCCAGCCTCTTCGGCAATTGGCTTGAGCTTCTGAACGGCGGTGAGTACCTCATCGCGCATCCAGCCAGAGATCATTCCCTTGCCACTCTTCTTATCTGTTGCACGAGATCCAGCTGGTGCTTTCTTGCCTGGCAAATATTTTCCACTCAATATTCCTTGAGCCATTGGAGACCAAACAATTTGACCTATGCCTTCTGCAATAGAAAGAGGGACTACTTCTGTTTCGATGACTCGCCATAGCGCTGAATACTGTGGCTGGCTTGAGACAAAACGGTTGTAACCGCGCTCATCTTGAATCTTGAGTGCATTCGAAATTTGCGCTGCATTCCATTCTGAAAAACCGATGTAGTGAACTTTTCCAGCGCGAATAAGGTCATCGAATGCGCTGAGGGACTCTTCTACTGGAGTTTCATAATCGAAACGGTGCATTTGATACAGGTCAATGTGATCAGTTTGTAAGCGCTTGAGAGATGCATTACAAGATTCAATAATATGTTTGCGTGAGAGACCGCGATCGTTCTTGCCTGTTCCAGTTGGCCAGTACACCTTTGTGAACAATTCGTATGATTCACGGCGCATACCTTTGAG
>CAMBGL010000124.1 GCA_945866155.1 Bifidobacterium breve | reverse complement strand
CGACACGTTGTAGTCGTTGTTGGAGATGGCGCACTCACTGGCGGAATGTCATGGGAGGCGCTCAACAATATTGCTTCACAAGAGAGCCGTAACTTAGTAATTATCGTCAACGATAATGAACGCTCGTATTCACCAACTATTGGTGGAGTAGCGACATATCTTTCAACACTTCGTGTCACACAAGGATATGAGCGCTTCCTTGATTGGGGTAAAGAAGTTCTGAGTAAGACTCCAGTTGTTGGAACACCTATTTATGACACTCTGCATGGAATGAAAAAGGGAATCAAAGATATTGTCGCCCCACAAGGAATGTTTGAAGATCTTGGTTTGAAATATATGGGCCCAATCGATGGTCACGATATTGCTGCTATGGAGCGAGCCCTCACTAAAGCAAAAGAATTTGGTGAACCAATATTGGTCCACGCCATTACCGAAAAGGGACGTGGCTACCAACCTGCAGTTGAAGATGAGGCAGAGAAGTTCCATGCTGTAGGCATTGTTGATCCTGAAACAGGGGAGCCAATTGCAAAGAGTGGCCCTAGCTGGACGCAAGTATTTTCTGATGAGTTAGTACGCATTGGCCACAAGCGCGAAGATATTGTTGCAATTACTGCAGCGATGCTTGGCCCAACTGGCCTAGATGCATTCCAAAAGCAATTCCCAGAGCGCACCATCGATGTTGGTATTGCAGAACAGCACGCTGTAACAAGTGCTGCAGGAATGGCTTTCACCGGCCTGCACCCAGTCGTAGCTCTCTACTCAACATTTTTGAACCGCGCATTTGATCAAGTTTTATTAGATGTTGCACTCCATAAGGCTGGAGTTACTTTTGTTCTCGATCGCTCTGGTATTACTGGCGATGACGGACCATCACATAATGGAATGTGGGATTTGGCTCTGACTGGAATTATTCCAACACTTCATGTTGCAGCGCCTCGCGATGGTGCGCGCTTGAAAGAGACACTCAATGAAGCGGTAGCAATATCTGATGCGCCATCACTTCTTCGTTTCCCTAAAGGCGCCGTCATTGAAGATATTCCAGCATTTGAGCGCCGCGACGGAATCGATGTTTTGTATCGCGGGGAAAGTGCAGACGTTTTGTTAGTCAGCGTTGGAGCCCTTGCACACGTTGCAGTTGAGGCTGCATCGCAGGCATATCGCGAAGGTGTTGGCGTTACTGTTATTGATCCGCGATGGGTAAAGCCACTTCCACTCTCACTTATCACTATGGCCCAGCGCTATAAGAGCGTCGTTGTGTTAGAAGATGGAATTCGCCATGGTGGTATTGCAAGCACAATCTCTGAAATGTTTAGAGATGCAGGACTGATGGTGCCAATACATTCCATCGGCGTTCCACTTGAGTTTATTGAACATTCAAAGCGCGGGGAAGTTTTGAGCGATTTAGGTATTACCGCTCAAAACATCACACGCAGTGTTGTGGAATGGAGTAGCTCCCTTAGAGAAGGGATGCAACTCCAGGAGCATGAAAACGTTGACCACAAACAGAATCGCTAATTCCTTCGCGATCTAAGTAGGGCAAGATTCCACCTAAGTGCATTGGCCATCCAGCGCCCATCAACATACATAAATCAATCTCTGCAGGCGTTGCAACAACTCCTTCATCGAGCATCACGCGTGCTTCCTGCGCAATAGCAGTCAAGGCGCGCATCCGAACTTGTTCTGCAGTTGATGCATTGTTACCTTTTTCAACGAGTGCAAGTGCTGCAGGATTTGGTGCAAAAGTTCCATCATCGTTTTTGATGTAGAAAGTGCGAACACCCTCTTTGACCATACGTTGCATTGAAGGAGAGATTCGATAGCGTGGTCCCAAATTCTTATTGAGTGTCTCTGACACGTGTAGTGCAACACCTGGACCAACGAGGCCAAGTAATTCAAATGGTGACATTGGGAAACCAATACTGCGCATCGCACCATCTGCAACATCAGGGGCTGTGCCCTCATCCATTGCATCGGTGATTTCGCCCATGAAACGTGTGAGCAAGCGATTGACAACAAAACCTGGTGCATCCATTGTAATCACCATTGTCTTCTTGAGTTCTTTGCCTACGGCTACAGCAGTTGCAGTTGTTACATCATCAGTGGCACTTGTGCGTGCAACTTCAAGTAGCGGCATCACTGCAACTGGATTGAAGAAGTGGAAACCAATGACGCGCTCAGGATTGCTCATACCTTGACTCATCGCTTCTACAGAGAGCGAAGATGTATTAGTTGCAATAACGCATTCGGGGGAGACGATTGCCTCTAACTTCTTGAAGAGATCTTGCTTGAGCGAGAGTTCCTCAAAGATTGCTTCGATAACGAAGTCACACCCTGCAAAGACGCTTTGATCAGCTGAGCCACTAATGAGTCCCACTAACCGCGCCGCCGCTTCTGGATGCATACGCTTTTTCTCAACTAATTTTGCAATTTCGGCCTTGACCCAAGCAACACCCTTATCGGCACGCTCTTGATCTATATCTGTCATAACAACTGGACACTTGAGATTGCGCAAAAGCAATAGCGCTAATTGAGATGCCATAAGGCCAGCGCCAACAACACCGACGCGAGTCACTTTGCGAGCAAGTGCTGGCTTTGGTGCACCTTCAACTTTCTTGCGCTTTTTTTGAATCAAGTTGAATGCATATAAAGATGCGCGAAGCGGATCACTCATTGTTAGATCTGCAAGTACTTGATCTTCTGCATCAAAGCCTTGGCCTAGTGTGCATTTTTGCGCCGCAGCAATAAGTTCGAGCGCGCGAGTAGGTGATGCTATTTCAGCTCCGCCATATTTTTTCAAAGCCGCTGCTCGACCAGTTGCAATCGCCTTTTCCCAGCCAGCGTCATTTGTGTAATCAGTGCGCTCAATCTTTTTGGAACCGTTGAGAACAGATGCTGCAAATGAAATAGAGCGTTCCAAGAAATCTGAGGGTTCAAAAATTGCATCGACAACACCGAGTGCGAGTGCATCTTTTGATTTCATCATCGTGTTGTTGTTCAGTGCGTTGAGCATTATTACTTGCACTGCGCGTTCTGGACCGATGAGCTTAGGCAAAATAGTTGCACCACCCCATCCAGGAACGAGTCCTAGAAATACTTCTGGCAGGCCTGTAAATGCTGTCGTTGCAAGAGTGCGATAGCTGCAATGTAATCCAACTTCTAGGCCACCACCGAG
>CAMBGL010000123.1 GCA_945866155.1 Bifidobacterium breve | reverse complement strand
CCGCTAGATATTGAAGGGCGTTTCAATACTTCTACAGGTCGCATTGTTGTGCGCGGACAGAAAGAGGTAGCAACTGCAAAGGGGCGCATTGAATCTCTAACAATTATTCCTGAAAACCCACGTGCGAGACCGGAAGCACTTGATGCAATTCGAAATGCACAATGGATAACAATGGGTCCAGGGTCATGGTTCTCGAGTGTTATTCCACATTTACTTGTACCCCAACAACGTGAAGCGCTGGAAGCAAGTTCGGCACGCAAAATAGTCATTCTCAATCTAGATGCACATCCGCAAACACCAGGGGAAGAATTTGCAGGCTCTACACCTGAAGAACACCTTGAACTTTTTCATCGATATGCCCCTGAATTACGAATAGATTATTTTTTAGTTGATCCATCTGTTGTGAGAAATCGCACTTCTCTTGAATCACTTGCACGCGAATATGGGGGAGAGCTCGTAATTGGCGATATTCGTAAGGCTCCTGGCAGTGTTCATCACGATGAGAAAAAATTAGCATCCCAATTGAGCCACATTTTCACGCAAAGCCTGATTGGATAAGCCCATGGCAATGACATCATCAGTAAAGGACGAACTAAGTCGTCTCTCAATTACTAAACCATGCTGCCGCAAAGCCGAAGTATCTTCTCTTCTTCGGTTTGCTGGCGGGCTGCATATTGCTGCAGGGAAAATAGTGATTGAAGTTGAATTAGATACAGCGCAAAGTGCTCGCAGACTCCGTAAAGATATTTCAGATATTTATGGACATGAGAGCGATTTGGCAGTTCTTTCATCGAGTGGATTACGCAAAGGTTCACGATACGTTGTTCGCGTCATCAACGAAGGCGAAGCACTTGCTCGCCAAACAGGATTAGTCGATGCACAAGGTCGCCCAGTTCGTGGACTGCCTCCTCAAGTTGTCTCTGCAGCAACATGTGATTCAGAGGCTGCATGGCGCGGTGCTTTTATTGCTCATGGTTCCTTGACTGAACCGGGTCGCTCATCTTCACTAGAAATTACATGTCCTGGACCAGAGGCGGCGCTTGCTCTCGTTGGTGCTGCGAGACGCCTAGGTATCGTTGCGAAGGCTCGCGAAGTTCGCGGTGTTGATCGCGTTGTTATTCGAGATGGTGATGCAATTGGAGTTTTGCTCACTCGACTTGGTGCACACGAAAGTGTTTTAGCATGGGAAGAGCGACGTATGCGTCGCGAAGTTCGTGCAACAGCAAATCGCTTAGCAAATTTTGATGATGCGAATCTGCGGCGCTCAGCGAGAGCAGCAGTTGCAGCAGCAGCTCGCGTACAACGCGCAATGGAGATTCTTGGTGAAACGATTCCAGAACACCTCAAAGAGGCGGGTGAACTGCGCATTAACCACGGGCAAGCAAGCCTTGAAGAGTTAGGTTCACTTGCAACGCCAGCAATGACTAAGGATGCAATTGCAGGACGTATTCGTCGCCTCCTTGCGATGGCCGATAAACGCGCCAATGATCTAGGAATTCCTGATACCGAAGCTGGCCTCTCGCCTGATTTGCTTGGGGAGTAGTCCTAGTTCCACTGATAGGATTAGCCACGACCCCAGTGTTGTGGCAGATTATTTGTCATATTCGCGTACTAAATAATTTCGAATTTAGTCGCCACACTTTTAAGCGAGGAATTAACAATGATAAATGTAGGAATCAATGGCTTCGGACGCATCGGACGTAACTTCTTTCGCGCGAGCCTTACTAATCCCGAGATCAATATCGTTGGAATCAACGACCTCACAGATAACGCAACTCTTGCCCACCTTCTCAAATACGACTCAATTCTTGGTCGCCTTGGACTAGATGTCACATTCACAGATGAGAGCATCACAGTCGGTGGAAAGACAATCAAAGTTTTTGCCGAGCGCGACCCAGCGAATTTGCCATGGGCATCAGTTGGAGCAACTGTAGTTATCGAATCAACCGGTCACTTCACAAAGGCAGCGGATGCAAAGAAGCACATCACTGCAGGTGCCAAGAAGGTTATTATTTCAGCGCCAGCAACTGATGAAGATATCACCATCGTTATGGGCGTAAATCATAAGAATTACGATGGATCAAAGCATCATGTAATTTCAAATGCATCATGTACAACAAACTGTCTTGCTCCAATGGCAAAGGTTCTCAATGATAATTGGGGAATTGTCAAAGGCCTTATGACAACTATTCACGCATACACAAATGACCAAGTTATTTTGGATTTCCCACATAAGGATCTTCGTCGTGCACGTGCTGCAGCGACAAATATGATCCCAACATCTACAGGTGCTGCAAAAGCAATCTCATTAGTTCTTCCAGAACTCAAGGGCAAGCTAGATGGATATGCAATGCGCGTTCCAGTTCCAACAGGCTCTGCAACCGACCTCACTGTTGAACTAGCAAAGGAAGCAACTGCTGCAGAGATCAATGCTGCAATGAAGGCGGCATCACTTGGCGAACTCAAGGGATACCTTTCATACACAGAAGATCCAATCGTTTCTTCAGATATCGTCACAGATCCTTCTTCTTGCGTATTTGATTCTGGTCTTACAAAGGTAATTGGCAACCAAGTAAAAGTTGTTGGTTGGTATGACAACGAATGGGGTTACTCAAATCGCCTCGTTGATCTCATTACCTATGTAGGCAAAACTCTTTAATGCAAGATTTTGCATCACTTGAACTCGTTGGAAAGCGAGTCTTTCTACGCTGTGATCTCAATGTCCCATTGAAAGATGGAGTCATCAAAGATGATGGACGTATTAAAGCTTCGCTTCCAACGATAAAAGCTCTTCTTGAAAAAGGAGCTTCGATAGTTATCGCTGCACACTTAGGAAGACCTAAAGGCGAGGCAAAGCCAGAGTTATCTCTTGCTCCAGTTGCACTTCGACTAGGTGAACTTCTGGGTAAGGAAATAATTTTTCCTGGCGAAGTTATTGGAAGTGAAGTAACAAAGAGTGCTCAGAGTCTAAAAGCAGGAGAGATATTACTTCTTGAAAATATTCGCTATAGCGCTGCTGAAACAAGTAAAGAAGAGAGTGAACGCGCTCTACTTGCGGGCGAATTAGCAAAACTTGCAGATTTCTACGTTGGAGATGGTTTTGGGGCAGTTCATCGCAAGCATGCATCTGTCTATGATCTTCCAAAGTTGCTTCCACATGCAGCAGGCTTCCTCGTTTCTGCAG
>CAMBGL010000122.1 GCA_945866155.1 Bifidobacterium breve | reverse complement strand
TAGCGACCCTTTGAAGAGTTTGGCTTCGCACGGTGAATTTCATCGAGTGCAGCTGCATAGTTCTCTGCGAGTTGATCCGCAGTAAATGATGCCTTGCCGATGATGAAGTGAAGGTTTGAATTCTTATCAACGCGGAATTCAATCTTTCCGCCCTTGATGTCATTGACGGCCTTTGTAACATCTGTTGTCACTGTGCCTGTCTTTGGGTTTGGCATCAAACCACGAGGTCCGAGAACTTTACCGAGGCGACCAACTTTTCCCATCAAATCTGGTGTTGAAACAACTGCATCGTAATCAAGACGTCCCTTTGAAACTTCATCAATGAGTTCATCTCCGCCGACAATATCCGCGCCAGCTGCGCGTGCTTCATCAGCGCGCTCACCATTTGCGAATACCAAAACGCGTACAGTCTTTCCTGTGCCGTGTGGCAAGTTAACTGTTGAGCGAATTGCTTGATCAGCTTTCTTTGGATCGACGCCAAGTAGCAACGCAACTTCAACAGATGAGTCGTACTTAGTTGTTGTTGTCTCTTTTGCAAGTGTTACTGCTTGCAATGGTGTGTACAGGTGGTCTTTTTCAACCTTAGCTGCCGCAGCAACATATTTCTTTGAGCGCTTCATTTCGTTCCTTTTCTTCTAAGGGTTGTGGTTAGCGAACCAGCGCGGTTCTCCCACATCTTTTTCTCGGGGTGAGAAAAAGAATTTTATTTAGTTGGAAACCGTGATTCCCATTGAGCGAGCAGTACCTGCAATGATCAAGCTAGCTGCATCAATGTCATTTGCATTGAGGTCTGCCATCTTTGTCTTTGCAATCTCTTGGACCTGTGCCATCGTGATGTTGGCAACCTTTGTCTTGTGAGGAACTGCTGAACCCTTTTCAACGCCAGCAGCCTTCAAGATCAAACGTGATGCAGGAGGTGTCTTAGTGATGAAAGTAAATGAGCGATCTTCATAGACGGTGATCTCTACAGGAATGATCTGGCCCTTTTGTGATTCAGTCGCAGCGTTATATGCCTTGACGAATTCCATGATGTTGACACCATGTTGACCGAGCGCAGGACCTACTGGTGGTGCAGGTGTTGCTGCGCCAGCTTGGATCTGCAACTTGATGAATCCGGTTGCCTTCTTCTTTGGTGCCATTTTTCTATTCCTTTTCTATTCCTGTTTATAAATCTCTGAGTTAGATTTTCTGTACTTGAGCAAATGAAAGTTCTACTGGAGTTTCGCGTCCGAAGATTGAAACGAGAACCTTGAGTTTTGCTTGCTCTGGCATGATCTCTGAAATCGATGCTGGAAGCGTTGCAAAAGGGCCATCCATAACAGTTACTGATTCTCCAACTGAGAAATCAACAACGCGAATTTCTGGCTTATCTGATTTCTTAACCGGACGTGGTGCCAAAATCTTCTCTACTTCATCCATGCTGAGTGGACTTGGGTGGTGTGCGTTGCCAACGAATCCTGTAACTCCAGGAGTGTTGCGAACTGCAGACCATGATTCATCAGAGAGATCCATGCGAACAAGAACATAGCCAGGATAGATGTTGCGCTTTACTTGCTTGCGCTGACCATTCTTGATCTCTGTTACTTCTTCTTCTGGAACTTCAATCTGAAAAATAAAATCTTCCATATTCAATGAAGCGATACGGTTGTGAAGGTTTCCCTTTACTTTCTTCTCATACCCTGCATATGAATGGACTACGTACCAATCGCCAAGAGCTGTGCGCAATGTGCGACGAAATTCTGCATTGGGATCATTCTCTTCAGATTCAATGTCGCCATCTTCATCGGATGCGAGCGCTAAATCATCTGTAGCAACTGCTGAAGAATCTTCAACAACTACCTCTTCAACTACAGATTCAGAAGCAACTTCTGTTGCATTTGCAGCAAGTTGGGCTTCAAAAGCATCTGGTGCTGGTGTTTCAATTGACTGTTCGTCGCTCATGGCTGCCCCTTCTTATCCAAATACCCAGAAGACGATCTTTGTAAGTACAAGATCGAGCAACGAGACAACGGCGATGATGAATGAAACGAAAACTAAAACAACGGCTGTATATGTGGTCAACTGTTTACGAGTTGGCCATACAACTTTGCGAAGTTCGTTGATTATTTGGCGATAGAAAAGTCCAACGCGCGCAAAAAAACCGAGCTCCTCGGCAACTTGCTCTGTTGACTCAGTCATCGTCAAACCTTTCCATTCTTAGTACTTCGTAAGTAAAACTTCTTGCAGGGCAGGAGGGACTCGAACCCCCAACCGGCCGCTTTGGAGACGGCAACTCTAGCCAATTGAGCTACTGCCCTAAACACGAGGGCATGACAAAACCATAGGAATAATCAAATCCTCGTGAGCGTCGAAGTGTAGAGGGTGAATGGGGGGTAGGTAAAACTCGCGCTCAAATCTGCTCACGCATAGGGCAGACTTGGGCCATGAGCAGAATTTCCACACGTATTTCCGCAATCGCAGAATCAGCCACGTTAGCCGTTGATGCAAAAGCGAAAGCGCTCAAGGCTGCAGGCCGTCCTGTTATTGGATTCGGCGCCGGTGAACCAGACTTTCCAACTCCTGATTACATTGTTGAGGCAGCTGGTGCTGCAACCAAAATTGTTGCAAACCATCGCTACACACCTGCAGCAGGGTTGCCTGAAATGCGCGAAGCAATTGTTGCAAAGACACTTCGTGATTCAAAGTATGTAATCACTGCAGATCAAGTTCTTGTAACTAATGGTGGCAAGCAAGCTGTGTATCAGGCATTTGCAACAATTATCAATCCAGGTGATGAAGTACTTCTTCCATCACCATATTGGACAACATATCCAGAGTGCGTACAACTTGCCGGCGGAAAGTCCGTTGAAGTATTTGCCGATGAATCACAAAATTATTTAGTAACTGTTGAACAACTTGAAGCTGCTCGCACTCCAAAGACAAAAGCGCTTCTTTTTTGTTCACCATCGAATCCAACTGGCTCTGTATATTCACCACAGCAAGTCAAAGCAATTGGGCAATGGGCAGTAAAAAATAATATTTGGGTAATCGCTGATGAAATTTATGAGCACTTACTCTATGACGGCGCTACAGCACCTTCTATGCCTGTACTAGTTCCAGAACTTGCTGATACCTGCATCATCATCAATGGTGTTGCTAAGACTTATGCAATGACAGGCTGGCGTGTGGGCTGGATGATCGGACCAAAAGATGCGATCAAGGCAGC
>CAMBGL010000121.1 GCA_945866155.1 Bifidobacterium breve | reverse complement strand
TGTAATAACTAAACCTGCAGCTAAATCATCGCGAAATTTCGCAGGAAGAATGAGGCGGCCTTTTTCATCCAAACGAGGCTCATGGGTGCCCAGGAACATGTGGTGCGCCCCCTTCCCCAAAGGATCGCTCGATATTGCCTAATCGCAATAATCCCCCACTTTACTCCACTTTCCTCCTTTTTCAACCACCTATCACCACCTTTCTCCCCATTACTCCCCACCCGATTCCACCCTTTTGCCACCCGTGAGGGCATAAAAAAAGAGCCCCCGAGGGAGCTCTTTTTATCGACCGTAAAACCTATTGATCAGTATTTCGCTCATCCCAACGCTTCTCTAGGCGATCGCTGAGGCCAAAACCCTTGCGTGGCGAGCGTGGAGATTGAGCACTCTTTACAACGGCTCCAACCGATGAGATGAGAAGGATGAGCCCAGATAGGGCTACGAGAAAACCGATAACTCCAACAAAGGTCACCTTGGCAATAAGGCCGCCAAAGATGGTGGCAAGGCCGAGGGCGAGTAATCCAACGGCTAAAAGATTACGATTGCGGGAAATCGGCATTTTTGTACCAGAGAGCGTTGTTGCAAGCTTTGGGTCCTCAGTGAGGAGGGCCGCTTCCATCTGGTCTAGTAAGCGTTTTTCGTGCTCAGAAAGTGCCATGTCCTCACAATAGAACATCTTTTCTTTCATCGCTACTAGGAATCGTCTTCCTCGCTCTCAGGCTCTACCAGGCGAGCCGGGCGCACGCTATCTCGCCCAAAACGTGCCTGTGCCTTATCGATAGCGCTCTCCGCTTCGCGCCATCCATTCTCACGTTGACCAAGAAGCATCTGGTGTGGGGCTCCTTCACTCAAATTTTCAAGGCCCACTCCAACAAGTCGAAGGCGTGCTCGTTCGATTCGAAGGGCCGTATATAAACCTTTCACAACGTCATAGACCTCGTGAGTGGAATCAATAGGTAGCGCTAAAGTCTTTGAACGATTGATTGTTGTGAAATCCGCAAAGCGCACTTTGATTGAAATAGTTTTAGTAAAGAGATTGCGTGCGCGAAGCCTGGATGTTGCTTTTTCACAAAGACGTAAATATTCCTTGAGAATCTCTTCAGGGTTATCCAAATCAATTGCAAAAGTTTCAGCTGCACTAATACTTTTCTCTGGCTCATCTATAACAACGTCGCGATAATCGCGGCCCCATGCAAGTTCATAAAGGGATGCACCGCTTGCTTCACCAAGTGCTCGAATCAATGTTGTGCGCGGAAGCTTTGCAATATCTTCAACAGTTCGAAGTCCTAAACGCTCTAATACTTCGGCAGTCTTTGGACCGACTCCCCAAATTGCCTTGACTGGCAATGGGTGCAGAAATGTAAGTATGTGATCTGTTGGTATTTCTAGAATTCCATTTGGTTTGCAATGTCCTGATGCAAGCTTTGCAATAAATTTAGAAGGAGCGATTCCAACAGAACATGTAATGCCTTCTTGTTTTTCAACTTTGGCACGAATTGCCTGCGCAATTTCCCGTCCTGTGCCAAGTAAGCGTTTTGCACCTGTTACATCGAGAAATGCTTCATCTAGAGAGATTGGCTCCACAAGGGGTGTAAATGATTGAAATATCTCCATAATTCCTTCAGACACTTCGCTATAGCGCGCGTGATCGGGTGGAATAAAGATTGCATGCGGCGCTAATCGCTGCGCACGTCCCACTGGCATTGCAGCATGAATTCCAAATTTGCGTGCTTCATAATTTGCAGAAAGAACAACACCTCGTGCCCCCGCACCCACAACTACTGCTTTACCTTTCAGTGTTGGATTGTCACGCTCTGAAACAGAGGCGTAGAAAGCATCCATATCAACATGCAAAATCGTTGATTGCATTGCCTCTTCCTCGCTCATACGACGAGGCTACTTTGCTTAGCGCTCCACTTTTCGTAGGCGCTGCGAAGATCCCAGGCCCCTGTTGCCCGAATTGAAATACCGCGGGCCCCTGTACGGCGAGTATGCCCGCGTACTAAAAGCAGAGATGAGTTGTAGAGGATGTCGGCATAATCCATTTGCACATCAGTGAAGAAAGTTGAATCGCTACATCCATAACCATCATCGAGAGTCAGAAAGATAACGCGCTTACCCGAACGCACTGGCGGTGTCTGCATCGCAACTTTTACCCCTGCAACAAATACTTCGCTCTGTGAACGCGCTTCTAGAAGTTGAGAAGAACGTACTGCACCAATTGCATTGAGAAAGGGTGCATAAAACTCAAGAAGGTGGTGAGTGATATCCATTCCTAAGCGTTCTACTTCATGGCGTACACCTTCTGCTGCACTCATGGCAGGTAACCCACTTGAAATAAGTGGTGGAGGCTCAAAGCCTAAATTCATTTGCGCACCAGAGACTGCAAGTGCTGGAGAGCGAACAAGATCTTTGATGTGTAATAAAAGATCGCGCCTATGTATTTCATCGCTGGCATGTAATCTGTCAAAAGCTCCTGTAAGAATAAGTGATTCAGTTATTGAAATAGATGAACCGGAGCGACGTGCAAAATCAGTGATATCTGTGTAGGGACGCGATTGGATAATTGATTCAATCTCTGTTGCGCTAATTCCACTTACAGTAGAGAGTGCGATACGTATTGCATAACCATTTTTACTATTTTCAACTCTATAGACAGAATCTGAAAGATTTACATCAAGGGGTGCAAGGGTGATTCCCATTTGACGCGCTTCATCGAGTATCAAGCGTTTGGGATACATGCCTGGGTCATGAGTAAGAATGCCTGCAATAAATGCTGCAGGATGATGCGTTTTCAACCAAGCGGATTGATATGTAGGTAGCGCAAATGCTGCGGCATGCGCTTTACAAAAACCAAAGGATGCAAAGGCTCGCAGTACATCCCAGATTTCAGTAACGATTGCTAACTGATATCCGCGCTCTGTTGCGGCAGGGAAAAACCAATCACAGATCTCTTGTTGCTGTGAAGGATCGCCCATTCCACGCCGTTTTTCATCAGCTGCCGCAAAGGAGATACCTGTCATCGCAGAAATGATTGCAATCACCTGTTCGTGAAAGACAACAACACCTTCAGTCTCATTGAGAATCTCGTAGAGATCAGGATGAATAATGCGCGCACTCTCCCAGCCATGTCTAGCTTTGAGAAATGGCGTAATCATGTCGCTCTTGACTGGCCCTGGCCTAAAGAGTGAGATATCGATAATCAAA
>CAMBGL010000120.1 GCA_945866155.1 Bifidobacterium breve | reverse complement strand
CTTGAAC
Source organism: Bifidobacterium breve (assembly GCA_945866155.1). GTDB lineage: Bacteria > Actinomycetota > Actinomycetes > Nanopelagicales > Nanopelagicaceae > Planktophila. The sequence continues at coordinate 3,245 of CAMBGL010000120.1, read as the reverse complement.
TCGATGAACTCTTGAAGGTAAGTGATTTCATAACTATTCACTTACCAAAGACAAAAGAGACAGCAAATCTTATTGGCGTTGAAGCGCTCAAGAAGGTAAAGCCATCAGTACGCATTATCAATGCTGCTCGTGGCGGAGTCCTCGATGAAGCTGCACTCTTTGATGCACTAACTGAAGGTCGTGTCGCAGGTGCTGGCCTCGATGTATTTGCAACAGAGCCATGTACTGACTCACCACTTTTCACACTCGATCAAGTTGTTGCAACACCGCACTTGGGTGCATCAACTGATGAAGCACAAGAGCGTGCAGGTATTGCAGTTGCTGTATCTGTTCGTAAAGCACTTGCCGGTGAATTAGTACCTGATGCTGTCAACGTCAAAGGTGGAGCAATCCACGAAGATATTCGCCCATCACTTCCACTCGTTGAGAAGATGGCCCAACTTGCAACAGCACTTGCTGGGGAATTACCTGTAAGCATGGATGTCCATGTCCGCGGTGATATCTCTGGCCATGATTCGTCAATCTTGGCCATCAGCGCGCTTAAAGGTGCACTGATTGCAACTGGCGCTGAAGAGATTACATACGTTAATGCTCCAGCAATTGCAGCAGAGCGTGGGATTACTTCAACGGTTGATACTGATCAAGAGAGTCTTGAATATCGCAGCATGATCTCTTTGCATTGCGCACTCAGTAATGGAAAATCAATCACTGTTGATGGAACTCTTATGGGAATTCGCAAAGTCGAGAAAATTATCGCAATCGATACATTTGATCTTGATCTTCCACCAACAGATAACTTGCTATTCCTTCGTTATACAGATCGCCCGGGAATTGTTGGAACTGTAGGTAATTTATTAGGTAGTGCTGGTATCAATATTGCTGGCATGCAAGTAGCACGCAATACGGCAGGCGGTGAGGCACTTATGGCTATCACTGTTGACTCTGCTGTGAGCGACGCACTTGTTGCATCAGTTGCAAAAGGAACAGGGGCTGAACTCGTTCGCTCTGTAACTTTGGAGAGCAAATGAAAAGCATAAAGCTTGCAGTCATAGGCGGAGATGGAATTGGTCCTGATGTTGTGGCTGAAGGAATCAAAGTCCTAGATGCAATTGCTAAAAAGTATGACCTTTCATTTGAAAAAACTTCATTTGAATTAGGTGCTAGTTCATGGCGCAAAACTGGTGAAGCACTATCTGATGCGGTACTTGCTGAAATTGCAAAAAACGATGTAATTCTCTTTGGTGCAGTCGGTGATTTCAGTGTTCCTAATGGTGTGCTCGAGCGTGGAATTATTTTGAAACTTCGATTCGCTTTCGATCATTATGTAAATCTTCGCCCAGCAAAGTTATTACCTGGCGTTGCAACACCTCTTGTATCAAAGGAACCAATTGATTTCATAGTTGTACGCGAAGGAACCGAGGGACCATATGCAGGTTCTGGTGGAAATTTTGCAAGCGGGACAGAGCGTGAGGTTGCAACGGAGGAGAGCATCAATACTCGCCACGGTGTAGAGCGTGTAATTCGTGATGCCTTCGAACGCACCGCAGTACGTGATCGTAAGAAATTAACGATGGTTCATAAGAACAATGTTCTTGTTCACGCAGGAGATTTGTGGACTCGTACTTTCAATGAAGTTGCTAAAGAGTATCCAACAGTGACTACTGAATATCTACACGCTGACGCTACTGCGATGTTCTTGGTAACAAATCCAGAGCGCTTTGATGTCATCGTTACAGATAATCTCTTTGGAGACTTACTCACTGATATCGCAGCAGTAATTTGCGGTGGTATTGGCCTAGCTGCTTCAGGAAATATCAATCCTGAGAAGAAATTCCCATCAATGTTTGAACCAGTTCATGGTTCAGCGCCAGATATTGCGGGTAAAGGAATTGCCGACCCAACTGCCACGGTTATGTCTGTTGCAATGATGTTGGATCACCTTGGCCTCAGCGATGCTGCGCGCGATGTAGAACGCGCCGTCGCAAAAGATTTAGCTTCACGCGGTAGCGCAAAGCGCAGTACAAGTGAAGTAGGAGATGCGCTCGTCGCAGCCCTCTAATTATGAAAATCTCACTAAACCCACAAGCAAAAGATGTCGCTACCCGCGACGCACTCGTTGCTGAAGGTGGTTTTGGTAAGTACTACACAGATCACATGGTTGTGTGTGAGTGGAGCGAGAAAGATGGTTGGGGCGAGCCAGAGCTAAAGCCATACGGACCAATCTCATTAGATCCAGCAACTGCAGTTTTTCATTATGGCCAAGAAATATTTGAAGGTATGAAGGCATATCGCCAACCGGATAAGAGCATTGCACTCTTTCGCCCAGAGGCAAATGCGAAGCGCTTTGCTCGTTCTGCAAAACGTTTAGCACTTCCTGAAATGCCAGAGAGTTTGTTTCTTGAAACAGTAGAGACTCTTGTGCAACACGATGGCGGATGGGTTCCAAATAAAGTTGGAGAATCTCTCTACCTTCGCCCATTTATGTTTGCAACAGAAGTTGGTTTAGGTGTACGTCCATCAAATAAAGCTCTTTATATGCTTATTGCAACGCCAGTTGGTGCCTACTTTGATCCGACAAAAGCTGTCAGCGTGTGGATTTCAACTGAGTATGTTCGCGCAGCACTCGGTGGTACAGGTGAAGCAAAGTGTGGCGGAAATTATGCAGCCTCACTCATTGCGCAAAAAGCAGCAGCAGCACAAGGCTGCGATCAAGTTGTGTGGATTGATGCAATAGAGCGCAGATGGGTTGAAGAGATGGGCGGCATGAATCTCTACTTCGTCAAAGGAACTGGCGCAGATGCAACGGTTATGACACCAAAACTTACTGGAACTTTATTGCCTGGCATTACTCGTGATTCAATCTTGAGCGTTGCAGCAGATCTTGGCTACAAAGTAGAAGAGACAATGATCAGTATTGATGATTGGCGCGATGGAGTTGCGAGTGGACTCATCACTGAAATTTTTGCATGTGGAACTGCGGCAGTTGTTTCACCTGTTGGCCAAGCAAAAAGCACTATGGGCACCTGGGTTACTGGCGATGGCCAACCTGGGAAAATCACAATGCAAATTAGAAATGCACTATTAGGAATACAGCATGGGGAGATTGCAGATACGCATAAGTGGATGCACGCGGTTATCTAAATGCCAGTATCTGACTCATTTCACATCTATGACACGACGTTGCGTGATGGCGCGCAACAAGAGGGTCTCAACCTTTCAGTTCATGACAAATTAGCAATTGCTCG
>CAMBGL010000119.1 GCA_945866155.1 Bifidobacterium breve | reverse complement strand
ACTAATCCAATGGTGCGGCTGTAACCGGATCGCAATTGACGTGCAAAACCATTGGGGACAAAGCCAAGTTCAGCAATTGTTTTTTGAACTCGTTCAAGAGTTTTTGGTGATACAACATCGGGACGATTGAGCACATTAGAAACAGTGCCCACTGATACGCCAGCCTGCCTCGCTACATCACGCAGGTTCGCACTCATGAGGGCGATAATGCTCTCTGCAATTGAATCGTGTCAATTCTTTGGGGTTGGGGGAAGCCCTTGTTTCTTCTTATTTTTGTTGACTCACGCTCATACTGAAACTAATATTGGGCTTCAGGCGGTGAATCGGTTCAATGCCACAAGGGAGAATTTCATGGAGCGCGTTGGCTTTCGCTTACAACTTCGCATGGGGATGCTCGATGAATACGTCTTGCACCATACAAAAGTCTGGCCAGATATGTTGGCTGCTCTAGAAAAAACAGGATGGCATAACTATTCAATATTCTTAGATCGCAGTGATGGCTCCCTCTTTTTATATTTTGAAACTCCAGATCTACAGGCAGCCCTAGCTGGCATGGCATCAGAGGAAGTAAATGAGCGTTGGCAGAAGTTTATGGCTCCATTCTTCTTAGAGCTTGGCGACAAGCGCGCCGATGAAGGTTTTATCGCACTTGAAAACGTTTTCTACCTCAAATAAAGGAAAAGAGAGAATCATGGCAAATGCAGCAGAAGTCAAAGCAGTTCTCAAGCGCTTAGCAATTGAGACACCTTCATGGGCGTACGGTAATTCAGGTACGCGCTTCAAAGTATTTGGTCAACCGGGAGTTCCTCGCGATCCGTATGAAAAAGTTGCAGATGCTGCACAAGTACATAAGTACACCGGCGCTGCGCCAACTGTTGCACTCCATATTCCATGGGACAAAGTTGCTGACTACGCAAACTTTTCAGAGCATGCAAAGTCGCTAGGTGTCTCACTTGGCACAATCAACTCAAACACATTCCAAGATGATGATTACCTTCTAGGTTCTGTCTGTAATCCAGATCCAAAGATTCGCGCAAAGGCAGTTGCGCACCTCATTGATTGCATCGATATCATGGATATCACTGGTGTGCGCGATCTCAAATTGTGGTTTGCAGATGGAACTAACTATCCAGGCCAAGATAGTATTTGCGAGCGCCAAGATCGTTTGGCTGAATCACTTGAGAAGGCATATGCACGTCTTGGGGATAATCAGCGCTTACTTCTTGAATATAAATTCTTTGAGCCAGCTTTTTATCACACAGATGTTCCTGACTGGGGAACTTCTCTTGTGCACTGTTTAGCACTTGGACCAAAGGCATGGGTCGTTGTCGATACAGGTCACCACGCACCAGGTACAAATATTGAGTTCATTGTTGCTAATTTGCTGCGCGCAAAGCGCCTTGGTGCCTTCGACTTTAACTCACGTTTCTATGCAGACGATGACCTTATTGTTGGTGCTGCAGACCCATTCCAGCTCTTCCGCATTATGCACGAAGTAAATGTTGGTGGCGGCTTTGATGTTGGTACACCTGTCTCATATGTACTTGATCAATGCCACAACATTGAGGCAAAGATTCCTGGTCAAATTCGCTCAATCATGAATGTACAAGAAGCGGTTGCTAAAGCAATCACTGTCGATCAGAGTGCGCTCAAGGCAGCACAAGTTGCTGGTGATGTATTAGCAGCTCATGAAGTTTTGATGGATGCGTACAACACTGATGTTCGTCCGTTACTTCGCGAATTCCGTGCTGATAATGGAATTGATCCAGAACCAATGAAGGCATATGCAGCAAGTGGATATGCAAAGAAAATTGCGACCGAACGCGTCGGTGGCAACCAAGCGGGCTGGGGAGCGTAATTTTTAATGGCGAGAAATAAAACAATTGAAGAGTTGTTAGGTCGTAGTAATCGTCTGGGGAGTAACCCAAAATATACAAACTATGCCGGTGGTAATACATCTGCAAAAGGTGCTACAAAAGATCCATCGACTGGTCTTGATGTAGAAGTTATGTATGTAAAGGGCTCTGGCGGAGATCTTGGAACTCTCAAAGAGGGCGGACTCGCTGCTCTCTACCTTGATCGATTAAAAGCACTCGCTAATGTTTATCGGGGACTTGAGCACGAAGATGAAATGGTTGCACTCTTTGACTACTGCACATTTGGAAAAAGCGGCGCTGCGCCAAGTATTGATACGGCGATGCACGGTCTTGTCGATGTTGCACATGTTGATCACTTGCACCCAGATTCAATTATTGCTCTCGCAACAGCTGCTGATGGTCCAGCGCTTACAAAGAAATGCTTTGGCGATGAAATATTGTGGATTGATTGGCGCCGCCCTGGCTTTCAATTAGGACTAGATATTGCCGAACTTGCAAAGAAGAATCCATCAGCAAAGGGAGCAATTCTTGGTGGGCACGGTCTAACAACGTGGGCGAGCACTAGTGAAGAGTGCGAAAAGCGCTCAATTGACGCTATAAATAAGGCCGAGAAGTTCTTAGCCGATAATGGTCGCAAAGATCCTTTTGGTGACGTTGTAAAACAATGGGCACCGCTCGCACCAGATGCACGTCGTACTCGCGCAGCTGCACTTGCTCCAACACTTCGAGGAATCGCATCGCGCGATGCTCGCATGATTGGAAACTTTAGTGATGCAGATGTAGTCCTTGATTTCATCTCTCGCAAAGAGCTAACACGCCTCGGCGCACTCGGAACATCATGCCCGGATCACTTCTTGCGCACAAAAGTATCTCCGATGATTCTAGATACACCAGCCGATGCACCTATTGAAACTGTGATTGCTCGAGCACATGAATTACACGAGGAATATCGCAAGGGATATGCCGACTATTACAACCGCTATGCAACTAAAGAATCACCTGCCATGCGCGGTGCCGATCCGCTCATTATTTTGGTGCCAGGTATTGGAATGTTTAGCTTTGGAAAAGATAAGCAGACAGCACGTGTAGCGGGTGAGTTCTACATCAATGCAATCAATGTAATGCGCGGTGCGGAATCTGTCTCTAGTTATAAGCCAATTGCAGAATCTGAAAAATTCAATATTGAATACTGGGATCTTGAAGAAGCAAAACTTCGTCGCATGCCAAAGCCTAAAGCACTCGCTGGCCGCATTGCACTTGTAACCGGTGGTGGATCAGGAATTGGTAAAGCAACTGCGCAGCGACTCGCATCTGAAGGTGCATGTGTTGTTATTGCAGACCGCGACTTTGAAGCAGCAAAGAAAGTTGCTGCAGAACTTGGCGGAGCAGATATAGCATTT
>CAMBGL010000118.1 GCA_945866155.1 Bifidobacterium breve | reverse complement strand
ATGATCAAAAAGTCTTTTTCTGGGTAGTAATCATCATGATTCTGCTAACTATCTGGATGATTCGTCGTCTGAGTATTCGTCGTCCAGGTCGTGCTTGGGAAGCTATTCGCCAGGACGAAGATGCTGCTGAGCTCATGGGTATCGCAACGCTAAAGTACAAGATTTGGTCATTTACATTGGGCGCTGCCGTTGGTGGCGCAGCCGGTGTTCTTTATGCATCCAAGAACTTGTTCATCGCACCTGAAATGTTCACACTCAACGTTTCAATCTTGATTCTTTCTTGTGTGGTTTTTGGTGGAATTGGAAATATCTGGGGCGTAATTGTGGGTGCAACAATCCTTGGTTACCTACCAGATCGCATCCGTTTCATCTCTGATGCACGGCTTTTGGTATTCGGATTAGTTCTTGTGGTTGTAATGAACTTCCGCCCAGATGGATTGCTACCACGTAAAAAGCGCGAAAAGGCAATTGTTAAGAAAGAGGTGAATGCATAATGTCAGAGGTACTTCTTTCACTTGAAAACGTCACCATGAAATTTGGTGGCGTCACAGCACTTGGTGCGGTAAACCTTGAAGTCAAAAAAGGTGAAATCCTTGCTTTGATCGGCCCTAACGGTGCTGGCAAGACAACAGTGTTTAACGTTGTTACTGGCGTTTACACACCAACAAGTGGCACTATCACTTTTGCTGGAACAAAGATCAATAAGCAAAAGCGCTTTCAGATTACAGGGATGGGAATTGCCCGTACTTTCCAGAACATTCGTCTATGGGGAGACATGACTACCCTTGAAAACGTAATCACGGCAACAGATGTTCACAAGAAGAGTGGGCTAATGGGTGCTCTATTTGGTACCCCGCGTGCGCGTCGTGAAGAGCGCGAGAACCGTGAACGTGCACATGAGATCTTGAAGTTCATTGGAATTGATGAGTATTCAGATCGCTTGGCAAAGAACCTTCCTTATGGTGTTCAGCGCCGTCTTGAAATCGCACGTGCGATGGGAACAAGTCCACAACTGCTTCTTCTAGATGAACCAGCTGCTGGTTTTAACCCAGCTGAAAAGGTTGAACTTGCCGCATTGATTAAGCGCATCCGTGATGCTGGTTATACCGTTCTTCTTATCGAACACGATATGTCATTGATTATGGGAATCTCAGACCGCGTTGCTGTTCTAGATTTCGGTGTCAAAATCGCTGATGACCTACCAAGTAAAGTTCAGAATGATCCAAAGGTTATTGAGGCCTATTTAGGAGTGCCAGCTGATGCGTCTTGAAATTAAAGATCTACACGTTCACTACGGCAAGATCGAAGCAATTAAGGGCATCTCGGTAGTCGTTGACGAAGGTGAAATTGTTACTCTGATCGGTGCTAATGGCGCCGGTAAGACAACAACACTTAAGACAATCTCAGGTCTTCGCAAAGCTTCATCTGGTTCCATCATTTTTGATGGTCAGGATATTTCAAATGTTCCAGCTCACGAGCGCGTGGATCTTGGAATTTCACAGGCACCTGAAGGCCGCGGAATCTTTCCTGGTATGACAGTGCTTGAGAATTTAGAAATGGGTAAGTTCCACCGCAAGAATCGCAAAGCTGAGATGAGTGAAGACCTCGATAAGATCTACACACTCTTCCCACGTTTGAAAGAGCGCGTTTCACAAGCTGGCGGAACGCTATCTGGCGGAGAACAGCAGATGTTGGCTATTGGCCGTGCACTGATGTCTCGTCCAAAGGTTCTACTTCTAGATGAACCATCAATGGGTCTTGCACCTCAGATGATTGCCAATATTTTCCGCATCATTACTGAAATTAATAAGACTGGTGTGACAATCTTGCTCGTTGAGCAAAATGCACAGCAAGCGTTACAACGTGCACACCGTGCTTATATTTTGGAGACAGGAAATGTAGTGAAAGAGGCTAAGGCTTCAGATCTACTAAATGATCCTGCAGTGCGTGAGGCATACCTTGGCACTGGAGCCCATTCTTAACGCTCTGCCAGGATTAAACAGGTAATTCGAGCTGTACAAGTTCGTTCGCCTGCTTCGTTTGTAATAACGATTTCCCAACTGCATAACGTCTTGCCCAGTGAAATCGCTGTTGCTACACCAGTTACTAATCCAGTTGTTGCAGATTTGTGGTGAGTTGCATTGATGTCTACACCAACGATTTTTCGGTTGGGGCCAGCGTGAAGTGATGTTCCGATTGAGCCGAGACTTTCAGCAAGAACGACACTTGCTCCGCCATGTAAGAGGCCCATGGGTTGAGTGTTTCCTTCAACGGGCATTGTGCCAACGATGCGGCCTGGCTCGGCTTCAAGAATCTTGATGCCCATCTTTTGATCTAGTGCGCCGCTGCCACGTTCTTTGTAAAACTTTACAAACTCTTCGTTGATCATGAGACGTATTCTAGTGCGCAACCTAAGATGTGCCCATGAGCAAACGCCTATTACTTATCGATGGGCACTCCATGGCATATCGCGCTTTTTACGCCCTTCCTGCCGAGAACTTCACTACGGCATCAGGCCAGCACACCAATGCAATTTATGGCTTTGCCACAATGCTGCTCTCGCTGCTCTCCAGTGAGAAACCGACCCACGTTGCCGTGGCCTTTGATGTTTCTCGCAAGACATTTCGCTCTGAAATCTTTCCTGAATACAAAGCTAATCGCGCTAAAACCCCAGATGAGTTCCGCTCCCAAATGTCATATCTGCACGAGCTTGTGAGTGCTTTCGGTATTACGCAGTTCGAAGTTGAGGGATATGAGGCAGATGATGTTATTGCCACAATAACTAAGCGAGCAGAGAAGGAAGGTGCAGAAGTATTCATCTGCACCGGCGATCGAGACTCATTCCAGTTAGTAAATGATAAAACCACAGTGCTCTATCCAAAGCGTGGTGTGAGTGATTTAGCGCGGATGACGCCGGATGCTGTGCAAGAAAAATATGGAATGTCTCCGGCACAGTATCCAGATTTTGCAGCTCTTCGCGGAGACCCCAGTGATAACTTGCCATCAATTCCAGGTGTTGGTGAAAAGACGGCAGCGAAGTGGGTTGTTGAATATGGATCACTACAAGAACTCTTATCTAATGTAGATAAAGTTGGTGGCAAAGTAGGGCAGTCCCTGCGTGATTCAATCGATAACGTCATTCGTAACCGAGAACTCACACAACTAGTTGCAGAAGTTCCACTGGATTTGAGCATTGATGCACTTGCCTGGTCTGGTGTGGATGAAAACCTGACTAATCCACTTTTTGATCGACTTGAGTTCAAAACGTTAAAAGATCGTATGAAGCCAATACTTCTCAAAGGAACTGGTAAATCTATCGAACCAGAGTTT
>CAMBGL010000117.1 GCA_945866155.1 Bifidobacterium breve | reverse complement strand
GAAGATGAGCCAAAAGATTTTGAATTCCTTGTCGATATTGAAACTCGTATGGCAAAGGTGATGCGCCTTCAAAATCGTGAGGCAGAAGCAGTTGAGATTGAGCGCCGATTGAAATCAGTCACTGAAGCGATGGAAGAAGAAAAAGAAGACTGATCCACAAAGCGCACCAACTGCAGTGTTTATTTGTAGGTAAATTCTCTGTTTGGCGGAATTACCGCGGCAAGTGTTGAAGTGCCCAGTGATACATAGCGATAGCACCGGCCGCAGATGCATTCATTGATCTTGTCGACCCATATTGATTTATCTCATAAAGCACATCACAAACTGCAAGTGCTTCATCACTCATGCCTGCACCTTCTTGGCCAAAGAGTAATACGCAACTCTCTGGTAATTGCGCACTCTCTAACTGAGTAGAGCCAGGCATATTGTCGATTCCAATTATTGGAAGTTGATTCTCTTTGCACCAAGTACCAAAGTCTTCAACTGTTGGGTGGTGAACAATCTTTAGATATCTATCAGTGACCATTGCGCCGCGCTTATTCCAGTCACGCTTACCAACAATATGCACCGCTGCAACATTGAATGCATTTGCTGTTCGTACAACTGAACCAATATTGAGATCATGCTGCCAATTCTCAATTGCAATCTGTAATTTATGGCGTTTCGTATCTAGATCAGCAACTATTGCTTCTACGCTCCAATAACGATATTTATCAAGAACATTTCTACGATCACCGTTCAGTAATAACTCAGGATCAAAATGCGCCTCTGTTGGATGTGGCAAAGGATGCGGACCGACTCCTACGACGGGGAAAAATTCACCCGGTCCAATAGTTGCTGGAGTAGTAGGAGAATCCATAACGGCACTCTAAACTGCAACCATGGAAATCACCAATGATATTTTCTGTGTAGCTGACATGCTCTCTGTTCTCGCGACTCTTTGGCACTAATTCGTTGAACAAGTATTTCGCTCGCAAAGTATCAGCTGGTGTCGCTGCTCTCTTAGTCTTTTCAATTGCACCTGCCCAAGCAATACTTTCCCCAACTTCAATCCCAGCCGTATTTAGCGAAATGCTTTTATCTCCTATTTTGGCAAATCCATCGATGATTTTGATTGATGCGCAGAGTGGGGAAGTTGTGTATGAAAAGAATTCAAATTCACCACGTAAACCTGCCTCAACCCTAAAAATATTTTCAGCGGCAGCAACACTTCGATATATGGACCCTAATGAAGTTTTTCGTACAAGTGTTTCACTTGGACTCAAACCAAAGACATTAGTAATTCAAGGCTCTTACGATCCGTGGATTAGTTATGTGCATTACGAGGCTGTGAAGATGAAGAGAACTTCACTTCCAAGACTTGCATTCAATACTTTATCCGCCGTCAAAAAAGCAAACAATGGATCTGCTCGTGGGCTTACTATCGAGTATTCGGAATTAAATTCTCGCGATGTCGCGAACTTTAGGGCATTTTTCAAGAAGCGTGGTTACACACCAATATTCAAACGAGTAACAAGTTCTGTCGCTCTTGAAAATGCTGGCACAGAAATTATTTCTTCTGATTCCCTTCCAGTCTCTAAAATATTGGAATATATGATGTTATGGAGTGATAATGTTTTGGCAGATCGCCTAGCGAAGCTCGCATCAAAGCGAGCTGGTAATGCATTTAGTGAAGAAGGAATTGCAATTACATTTGCGCAAGTCCTTTTAGATTTAGGAATCGACCCATCACGCATGATTGTTGCTGATGGTAGTGGCCTCTCACGTGAGAATAGAGTTTCTGCAAAAACAATGGCTGATCTACTTTTGAAACTTCGCAAAGATCCCCAATACGAAGTTCTCTATACATCCTTACCTGTTGGTGGGGTCTCTGGAACTTTGCGTAATCGCTTTCTAACCACTGCCCCCAGTGCTGTTGGTTTAGTACATGCCAAAACAGGAACACTAAATGGAACTGTAAGTTTGGCTGGTTACATTGAATCGGGGGAACGTGAATATATTTTTGTGACAGTAGCCGACAAAATTCCAAGAGGTAATCGAGCAAGTGATAAAGCGCGCGCCCTTATGGATCGTATTCTGGGAAGAATTGCAGCCCCTACAGTTGCTGCAGTTCCTGCAATTGATAGCTCAACTGCTACAAGCTAAATATTGTCAAAAACTTTAATCGATCCTCCATAGCAAGCAACCCATGTGCGCGATGTTGAGGCATCATATGTGACGCCAATTGGCTCATCGCATACCTTGATTGTTTGTAGGACTTTAAGATCAGATGTTCTAACTTTTGAGACAGTATTGCTTCTAAAATTGACAACAAAAAGAGCGCTTCCATCTTCACTTATTGCAAGACTACGTGCAGATTTTCCTGTATTGACTAACCCACGACTCTTTCCTTCAACCAAATCCCATGCTTGCACTTTTCCTGCGATATTCATGGTTACATAAAGGGTTTTGTCATCAGGTGATAAAACTATGGCTCGAGGATTACTACCTATTGGAATATATGAAATTTCAAATGTATCAAGATCGATCTGATGAATTCGGTTACCACCCATTTCTGCAACGTAGGCGATAGAACTGTCACTCGTAACAGCAATTCCTCTTGGGTATCTACCAATTTTTATGGTCTTAACAGTTTTTTGACTCTCAACTGAAATGATATTTACAGTATAGGAACACCAGTTAGATACAAGAATATATTTATTATCAGGAGTTACTTGCACAACTTTTGGAACTGAGCCAACCGGGTAAATTGCATCAATTTTATTTGTTTCAAGATTAACACGAGAGAGAAAGCTCTTGTCGTAACCACTTGCTGGAGAGCATGTGTCGTGGCCCTCTTTATTGAAGCCTTTTCCATACATCGCATAGTTAGTGAAGTAAAGATACTTACCATCAGGTGAATAAGCCCCTTCAACAGGGGAGCCACGATAATTTCCTGAATATTTGGAAAAACCAAATTTCGAAAGAGAGACAGAATCTGGAATTGTTGATACCAATTCCATAGTTTGCGAATTATAAAGAGTGACAGAGTGGCGATACATCATGTTATGCGCGCTCACTAAACCCGTTGCTGATGATTGAACAGATTTTGGAGAGATATCGCCAGTAATTGTTTTGACAAGAACTAAGCGCGTTGAATCACTTGCTAATTCATCTGCGCTACTTGAAGTAATACCAAGTAAGCCGATAGTTATTGAGACAAGTATTCGAACCAGCACTGTCCAACTCTAATGCTTAGCCTTTAGTTGCATTCTCAACCTTCAGCCTTTTTTGGTGTTATTGGCTCAGAAAGATAAAGTAGAAGCCTATGAAAAACCACAGAGCAGCTCTCAAGATTGCTGAGTAATATTTACAAGTGAGCTCAACT
>CAMBGL010000116.1 GCA_945866155.1 Bifidobacterium breve | reverse complement strand
CATACATGCTTCCGGCTTTTCCGAATGGAGTTCGAACTGCATCTACTAAAACAACGCTGCGTGACATGGTTTTCCTTACCTAAGATCGCCTTGCGGGATATAGGTAATGTTACTCAGCAGTAGGTATTTAGGAAACTAGCGCTTTAGCTCGTGCGGGGCTCAGGTATGGCACCAAGACTGCAACCAAATAGATCACCCAGAAGGCCAATTGCAGCCATGAGGTGGTCGTATCAAAGCCCACGGTGCCACTGAGAACACCGGCGACCAATGACTCCTTAGGGAGCCATGAAGTTACATCCCATACAAAGGCATCAGGGCCTGGCAGCCATCCGAGCTCTTGGAACTCATGGACACCGTAGGAAAGAACACCGGCGGCAACAATGATCAAAGCAATTCCTGTATATGTAAAGAATTTACTGAGGTTCAATCTGATTGCACTCTTGAAGATTGCCCAACCCAGAGCAATCGCAATTGCAAAACCAAAAATCAGACCAATAGTTGCCGAAGTTTTACCATCAACTGTTTGAAAGTTTGCATAAACAAAGAGAGCAGTTTCAAGACCTTCACGAAGGACCGCGAAAAAAGCCACACCCGCTAGCGTTAGCGGCCCTGCTGTCAATGCGTGATCTACTTTTCCGTGAAGTTGACTCTTGAGAACGCGCGCTGTGCGCTTCATCCAAAAAACCATCCATGTAACAAGGCCAACAGCAATAAATGATGTGGTTCCTGCAAAGAGTTCATTTCCGTGATCTGATAGTTCGGCGGCGGTAAAGCTCAGAATTGCGCCAAGACTCAAACTCAGAACTAATGCCGAACCAACGCCGAGCCACAATGGTTTGAGAAGGCTGCGGTTATTTGTCTTGATGATGTAGGCGGCCAAGATTCCGACAATAAGAGCGGCCTCTAACCCTTCGCGAAGGGCAATAATGAAAGTATTTAGCATGTGATAAACCTAAGTGATGGCGGGGATAAACGCAACATAAGTGTTGCGTAATTCAGGATTTACGCGTGAGTCTCCTCACTCACAGCCTCTTCCTCCGCCTTTGGCTCAGGCAGAGCCTCTTTTTCCAGCAATGCAGAGGCTATGAGGGGAGCGACGATATCGATCTGCCATTGGCGAGCACCGAGTGAGGCAAGCTTTTCGCGAACTGCATCCTCGCTCAGAGTTTCAGTAGCACCGATTGGCGGTTCCCAACACAGGCGGCGGATGAAATCGGGAGTAATCACATTCTCAAGTGGAATTGAGAGTTCTTGTGCTCGCAATTCAATGGCAGTGCGTGCGTGAGTAAGTGGTGCGTATTTATCAGGGAAGCGATCTCTCCAGAGTTTTACCGGAGGCATTGAATTATCGGAGTGCGAACGCAGCGGTGGCCATTGCTCTTCAGGAATATTTGCTGAATCTAAAATCACCTTGAGCCAGGTGTCGATATTTTCTAACCATCGCGCTCGCAAACCCAGAGGACGCAGCGCTTTTTCGAACTCTTTTTTATTCTTTGGCATCGACATCGCAAGTTCAACGATGGCGTAATCGTTGAGCAATTTTCCAGCAGCAATATCTTCCCTTTGCGCTATCGAATCTCGTGTAATCCACAATTCCTTGATTGTCGCCAGATGATCGCGTCGCTTTATTTTGTGCATACCTGAGGTGCGTCGCCAAGGATCAACGCGAGGCGGTGATGGAGGAGCGGCCAATATTGAATCAAACTCTTGCAGCGCCCACTCTAACTTTTTAGAAATTTTGAGAAGTTCATACATCTTGTCTCGAAGTTCAACAAGTAATTCAACATCGAGGGCTGCATAGGTCAACCAAGCAACAGGCAGTGGGCGAACAGACCAATCCGCAGCGCTATGTTCTTTAGCCAGTGATACGCCCATCTGTGATTCTAAAAGCGGGCCAAGGCCAACTCGAGGTAGTCCTGCAATACGACCACCTAATTCAGTATCAAATAATCTAACAGGATGGATTCCGAGTTCGCGCAAACACGGTAAATCTTGCGTACTAGCATGCAAAATAACTTCATCTGTATTCAATAAATCATTGAGTTGGGCAAAGAGTTTATGTCCTGGTCCAAATGGAATCGGATCGATGAGGTGCAGGCCACCACCTGCGCGCTTTATTTGAATCAAGTATGCACGAGCGCTATATCGAAAACCCGATGCGCGTTCTGCATCTACAGCGAAGGGTCCACTTCCTTGAGCTAATTGCCCAAGCGCATTTTCAAATGCACTCTCGGTATCAATAACTTCGGGAGTACCAGCACTGGGGGCGAGCAGGGGGATAGAGGTAACTTCTTCGTCACTCATACTTATCGACGTTTAGCAGAGGTAATTGCAGAAACACCCTCAGGAATGGGAGGAAGAGCTGCGATTTCAGAGATCAAATTGCACCAGCCAGTTATATGTTTCATTATTTCAACTGGCGAAGAAATAAGCGGTGTCCACGATGCACGAATTTCTATTTCAGCTTCATCACTTCGTGGAGATAGTTTTCCAAAGGAAGAACTAGCAACACGCGTTACCGTTCCACTTGGCGCAGTGAGTTCGCAGCCCGCGGTATCTAGCGCTTCTAGAAACCAATTCCAGCCATTTTCAGGCAGCATCGGATCTTCTTGCATAATCGAATCAACATCAGCTCGAACAAATGTCACACAGCGATATTCGCCATCCCATGTGTCTTGTCCGCCTGGTTCGTGCAATAAAACAAAGCGCCCTGATGCAACTTCATCTTCGGCATCGCCAAGCAAACCATTGCTGACATCGGCTGAGAATGCGAAGGAATATGTAGCAAGTTTTTGTGGGGCAGGAACTTCTTCTAAAATAATTTCAGATCGTGGAGTAAATGTGCGTACCAAATCAATCATTCGATTGAATTCGTTGATATCCACTCTCTAAATGTAAAGAATGCAGTGCGCGATATGTGGGAGGCTGGGCTGTAACCTTGCTCAATGGCTACTTTGCTCGCACTCATCTCTAGTCTTTTATGGGGTAGCGCCGATTTTGAAGCAGGACGCCTTAGCAAAAGATATCCAGCACTTGTAGTTCTAGGCATTAGCCAAATTATTGGTTTATTCACAGGAATCGTAATCATCATTATTTCTGGTGGATGGATTGCGCCATCTATTTCAACAGCAAGTTATTTCATTCCTGGAATATGCGCGGGTATCACTGGTTATTTGGGTCTGCTCTGTTTATACGCTGGTTTATCAACTGGTCGAATGGGTGTTGTCTCACCCATTAGCGCACTTGGTGCAATTATTCCTTTGAGTTATGCAATATATAACGGTGATCGTTTATCTCAAATTACAACGATTGGTGTTGTATTAGCCCTCACTGGTGCATTTTGTGCAAGTGGACCAGAACTCGGAAATGGTCTACC
>CAMBGL010000115.1 GCA_945866155.1 Bifidobacterium breve | reverse complement strand
AGCTCTGCGACCAGTTCAACATCGTGGGTTGCAAGAATTACGGTACGACCTAGAACTCGGGCATAGCGCAAGAGAGTGCTTATGAGTTGGTTCTTTGCTTGGTAATCAAGGCCTCTCGTTGGTTCATCCAAAATTAAGATCTTAGGTTTTGCGGAAAGGACAACGCTGAGAGCTAGTGCTAAACGTTGGCCCTCTGATAGATCTCGAGGATGAGTGTGAGGCGAAATGCCTGGAACGAGTTCATTGAGTAACTCAAATGTTTCACCGTTATCAATCTCATTATCTTCATCTGCCTGATTACATTCCATGAGCACGCTTTGTCCGTAGAGGAGATCACTCGGTTCTTGTGGAATAAAGCCAATAGTTTCGCGGCGCTGTGTACCAGAAATTGTGAGTGGATTATCTCCCAATAGCTCAACACTTCCAGTGCTGCATTTGTGTAATCCAACAATAGTTTTGAGGAGCGAACTCTTACCCGCACCATTACGGCCCATGAGCGCTACAACTTCACCTGCGCAAATCTTGATATCAATATTTTGTAAGACACTTGTATTGGCAAATGAGAGGGATACTCCATTAATATCGATGACGAGCTCACCCGTAGCAAAAGATGGCACTTCTTTCTTGTCGTACTTACCTTCACGAATTTTTTCACTCATTCGTCGCATATCTCGCACTGTTAGACCAACATCTTCTAGACCGAGCGCTCTCGCTAAGTGAACTATTGGGGGAGCAATATCGGAGTCACTCATTATTTGAGCCGGTGTGCCAACACGAGTATTTCCGAGGCCATCGATATGAACGATGCGATCTGCAAATTGAATGACACGTTCTAATCTATGTTCTGCCACAATAACAGTGAGCCCAAGGTCGTGTACTAAGCGATGCAAAATAGAGAGAACTTCTTCTGCAGCAATTGGATCTAAGGCACTCGTTGGTTCATCGAGTACCAAAACTTTAGGATGCATAACAAGGGCGCTACCGATTGCCACACGTTGTTGCTCACCACCACTGAGTGTTGCAAGAGAGCGATTGCGCAGCGGAGCCAAACTCAACAGATCAAGAATTTCTTCAACTCTTTTACGCATTACATCGGGTGAGACGTTGAGTGATTCCATTCCAAATGCAAGCTCTTCTTCAACGGTATCTGTTACAAAACCATTGATTGGATTCTGGCCGACAATTCCGATGAGATGGGCTAAACCACCAGGCTTGACTGATTGCGTAGAGATGCCATCAACGCTGATATCGCCAGCCAAAATTCCACCCGTGTGATGGGGGACAAGACCATTGATGAGTCGCAATAGTGAAGATTTGCCTGAACCCGTTGGGCCGATGACCAAAACAAATTCACCCTCATCAATAGTGAGTGAAAGGTTTTCCAAAACCGTCTTAGTTGAATTGGGATAAATAAGAGAGACTGCGGCAAAAGTAATCATGAGGCAGGAACCGCAACTCTGCGCTTTATAAGAATGAATGGCGTTGCAACGCTTATCAAAATTAAGATGGGAGAGAGCAGAGAGAGGGCACTAATGAGGCAAATTACGGTGTCACTCGGATTCCATGAGATGGCCCGATATCTAGAACGAACTCGAGTAAATCCATAGCCGCGCGAATCCATAGCCGCAGCAAGATCTAATGAACGGGCAAGTGATTCCTCAAGAAGTGGAATCAATATTTTTTTGAAGGAGAGTTTTTGGCCACGAAGGTACTGCGCATCTCTAATTCTTGAAATACTAGTTACAAATTGTGGAACTAGTGAGGTTGCAATTACGAGGGCTAATCCAAATTGATAGATTGCGAAAGGCAGAACACGTAGCAAACGATGTGGGCTTGTAAGCGAAGAGGCTGCTGCAAAACAAATAATTATTGCCGCAAGAATTACACCTTCACGAGCTGTTGAAAATAATCTCTCTTGAGTAACAGCACCACCGATTCGAATTCCCGCCATCCACTCAGGAAGGGGAAGTATCGGTAGTTGAAATAATGTCGTTCCCGGTATTGGAGTTCCGATGAGAACTCCAAAGGTTGTACGAATAATCAATATCCAGAGTCCAAGTTTTAGGCCTGATTCAAAACTACGAGACCAGGGTGCATCAGTTCTAAATATTCGAACAACTAGATACGCGCAACCCACCACCGCAATTGCAAGCAAAGGATTATTTCCCCGAGCTATTCCAATTGCGAGAGTGATAGACCAGATCCACCACGTAAGTGGGTGGCGCGCATCTGTCATCTAGTTATTGTTTTTTCTTTGGCAAAAGTGCCTTAGGGGTATCGACTTCAATACCGCACTCTTTTGCTGGGTACCCATTGATTCCACAGATCATTCCTGACGCTGTTGCGCGAATCTTTGCTCCAGCGCCAAGGACGTCAGCGCCTAAGGATTTCGCATCGGTGACGATGCATGTCTTGATTATTGATGGAGTTTTTTCATCAGTTGGGCGCAAAAATGCAGAACCAAAATCAATGACTAATCCAATTCTCTTCTTACCTGCGACAGCCTTTGTTTTTCCACATAGATATTTAAATGATGGAACAACGCGTGGCTTGGCAGCATCTGGAACTGTGTCTCCGGAGAAGGTAAATGCCCATCCTTCAACGGAGCCATCGGCCACATTTGTAGTTGGTCCGGTCATTGCATATGTCCACGCTGATGTTCCAGGTGCACTTTGATAGTAACCCCAATAGCGATAGCCCTTATCGGCTGCACTACTTGCTGGAATTGTTATCACTGATGTTGCTAAAAATGTTGCAACTGTTAAGACGTACATAAATTTCTTCATTACTGTGGAGCCTCTCAATAAAAAGGGAGTCTCACAGGGGCAGAACCGAACTTGGGTGACACATCGTCACTGACGTAAGGACTACACCCCGCAAACCTCGGCGGGTGTCTGTCAAAAACAATCGTCATCTTCAGGTAATCCGACTTAGCTGTCTCGATTTCGAGAGGCCTTACGGTTGCGGGTCAGCCTCGGATTTGCACCGAAATTCCCCCGAAGAGCGATCTATGAAGTTGTGGCGTAACCAAACCATAGCCAATGGGACTTGGCAACACGACGCGCACGCTTTAGAGTCAGGGCGTCAATTTGATCAAATACGAGGGAGTGCATCATGGAATATCGTCGCCTGGGTAGTACCGGAATGTATGTCTCTGAAATTTCATACGGCAACTGGATAACCCACGGTTCACAAGTTGAATCCGATGCAGCAATCAAGTGCGTTAAGACTGCATATGAGTTAGGTATTACCACTTTTGACACTGCAGATGTTTATGCAGGAACAAAGGCCGAGACAGTACTTGGAAAAGCGCTCAAAGGTATGCGCCGTGAGTCATACGAATTGTTCACAAAGGTGTACTGGCCAACTGGAACAGGCAAGAACGATCGCGGTCTCTCACGCAAACATATTATTGAATCTTG
>CAMBGL010000114.1 GCA_945866155.1 Bifidobacterium breve | reverse complement strand
CCATAGGTGAAAAGCTGTTCCGCGACGTGAGTATTGATCTTGTCCACGCGGCATAGGACGGCGAATATTGAGTGCTAATTCTTCGGGATTTGCATGCAGCGCAACGAGTGCCGATGTTGAAAGTTTTGTAGGTAGTAATACGGTGAGCCGCGAATTAGTTTTTTCGCCGAGTTCTGCAATCAGTGCCTTTGCATCTGAGATCCACGAATCAATCTCTTCATCATCACTTGCACCAAGTGCATGCGCATTAGCTGATTGAACACTTGCCATTTCTTTTTCAAATTGTGCACGCCGCTCACCAAGTCGATCGTGTGGCCATTGCCCACTCTCTACCTCAGCAGGATTTTTTTCACCTTTTGGAGGAGTTTCTAATTCACTTAGAATTTTTCCATTTTCTGCCACAGCAATCTCATTAATCCATGTGTAAACATCACTTGGTGGCACTGCATTCTTTCCAGTGCGCCACACAGAAGTTGTACACAATAAATGTGTCTTTGCACGAGTTACAGCAACGTAAGCAAGACGAATCTCTTCACGGCGCTTGATCTGGCTGGCACATGCTTTAGAGAATGCATCAATTGCATCTTCTGCCTGTTTCTTCTCTGTCATTCCTGCAACGCTAAAACGGGGTAGTTCGTCACGATCACCACGTAGTGAGAATGGGATGTGCGCTTCACTTGTAAGCCAATTCTCTGGGTTTTGAGTATTGACGGAAGGAAAATTTCCAGTGGCAAGTCCGGGAATTGCTACAACGCTCCATTCGGCGCCTTTTGCCATATGTACAGTAAGAATTTGTACAACATCGCTTCGAACATCAGGTGCGCCAATTTTTAGCCCGCCCTCTTCCTTAGATGCAACGTCGAGCCACTCTAAGAATTCGCGCGCATTGCCGCCTGCTCGCTCATATTTTGATGCTTCATCAAGGAAGCGATCTAAGTGACGACGCCCAGTTTGTGAACCATCGCGAAGAGAAACTTCACTTTCAATCGTCAAATATTCTTCAATTTCAACAATTAAATCAGTTATCTGCCCACCTGCGCGGCCACGCAATCTACGTAAATCGGCTGCAAAACGAAGCAAGCGCTCGTAACCAACTGGTGAGAAAAATTCTTTCGGTGCGCTTGAGATTTCATCGAGTGCATCAATAATCGAGCCAGCAAATTGATCTTCGCTATCTATTTGATCTGGATTTCCTTCTTCAATGACTTTTACTAAATAACGTGAGCCACTCTTTGAGGCTTTACTGCGATTTTTTGCATATTTTCCAAGTCCTGCAATATCGAATGCACCTAAGTTCAAACGTGGGCCAGTGAGGTGGCGCATAAGGGATGCGCCAGAATCTGGATCGGAGATAACTTTCATGAGAGCGACAATGTCGGCAATTTCTGGAATATGTATAAGTCCACCGATACCAATAACTTCTACTGGAATCTTTCGCGCACGAAGCGCTGATTCAATCTCTGGAATCTGTTTGCGGTTGCGAACTAAGACTGCAAATGTGGAACGTCTCTTTTCTGGAACTAAAGCGCGCGCAGGATCTTTCCATAAAGGTTCAAAGTAATCAGCAATTGCTTCTGCCTCTAAATCCATATTTTCAAATATGCCCACTGCTAATTCACCAGGGCCTGCGCCATCGCGAGCATCGAGCATGAGAACTTCTTGCCCACCATCTTCTTTGATCTTCTCTGATATTAGGTTGGCAACTTTGAGAATAACTTCATCATTTCTAAAAGTTGTTGGCAGCACAAACTTTGATTCACCTTTTTGATCAGGCATCTTTGGGAAATATTCTGCAAAAGAATCCATAGTTCCAGCTGATGCACCGCGCCATGTATAGATCGCTTGACTGGGATCTCCCACTGCCATAACAGGGTGACCATTTCCAAAGAGCGCCGAGAGCATTCGCAACTGTGATTGCGACGTATCTTGATATTCATCGAGTAGAACTACTTTGTAATTCTTGCGTTCTAGCTCGCCCACATCTGGGAATTTTGTAGCAATATCGGCGGCAATAGCCATTTGATCATCGAATGAAAGTTCTCCCGCAGCCTTTCGACGATCAAGGAATGCCTGCACCATTGGCAAAATAGAATTTCGCTGATGCAAAATTGTTCGCACCTTACTTCCGACACTACTTGCAGCAAAATCAAATGGCAGGAGCGCCTCAAGCGTTGCATCATCGGCTGCACGTATTTGTTCAATAGTTACCTTGTGTTCCAATATTTGCTTAGCAAGACCGATAACGTCCTTGATAATGGTGCTTGCTTTACTAGTACTTCTAAAATCATCATCATGCCAATTACGGACAACATCGGAGGCAATCTGCCAAATCTCTGCCTCACCTAGTGGATCAGCATCTGTATCCATTCCTAAACGAATTGAATGCTCGCTTAGTAACTTGCCTGCATATGAGTGATACGTAGTAATAGTTGGATTTGATATTGATTCTCGAGAATACAAACCAGCTTCTTCTAACTGCGATAGGCGTCTGCGCACACGAAGTGATAATTCACCAGCTGCTTTTCGAGTGAAAGTAAGTCCCAATATTTCTTCTGGTTCAACAATCTTATTTGCAACTAAGTAAAGGACTCGATTGCTCATGGTCTCTGTTTTGCCAGATCCTGCGCCTGCAATGATGACTGCAGGCTCGAGTGGATTAGTCTCAATAGAAATAATTTTGCTTTGATGCGTAGTGAGCGGATTTATTCCATCATCAATTTTTTGTAGTGCTTCAATGATTTGCTTAGGAGATTTCTTTATCATTCAATCACCGACTTGCCATCGCTTTGAATTGGGCAAGAGGAGCGAACTGGGCATCCTTTGCACTTTTCATTGACTGTGGCGATAAAAGTTGCAGCTCCCATTCCTTGAGCAATTGACTCAATTTCAACCACAAAAACTTCACTCTCTATGGTGCCTTGTTTGCGCGTTGTAATTTTTGGTTCTTTTGCAGCGGGCGCCGCTAAATATGCAAGCTCTGCACCGTTGGTAACCGTGCTCTCTGTTACTTGGCTAAAGCCACCCTTGATTGCTCCTAATTGATATGCGGCAAGTTGCATATTTTCATTAGAAGTATTTGCGGGAATCATCGTGTTTCCAGTCTTGAAATCAACAATGTAGAGATTGTTATCTAGATCAATTTCAATTCTGTCAGCATTTCCATGCAATCGAGCACGACCAATTTCGACGGTAAATGAGGTTTCAACCGCAACTACTTTGCGTGGTGAAACTGCGTGATAGTGAACGAAGCGAGAAATCATCTTTGACGCTTCCTCTAATGATGTTTTACCTACCCAACCTTCATCTGGATCAATCAACTTCCATGATGATTTGAGTAAATCTAGTAAATCAGTTTCATTCTTTGTTGGATCAGTATGTAATTTTGCAGCAAATGCGTGTATTGCTGAACCTAAAATTTGAGCAGTGCTATCTCCATTAGTTCCACCATTGCTTTGCAGGAACCACTTGAGAGCACACTCT
>CAMBGL010000113.1 GCA_945866155.1 Bifidobacterium breve | reverse complement strand
CTTTTAATTGCATTTACTGCAATTTAATAAGTATCACTCTACCTCAGCCCGCACAATCTTCACTGTTTTAGGCGTAAAGCGTATGCTTCGGGCTATGCATACACAGTTATATATCGATGGCCAATGGGTTGATGGAATTGGGAAGTTGCCTGTTTACGATCCAAGCGACGGTTCAGTAATTGCCGAAGTAGCCCTATCCGGAGATGCGCAATGTGAAGCGGCAATAACAGCTGCCACTGCTGCAGCAAAAGCATGGGCAAAGACTGCTCCTAGATATCGCTCAGAGATTTTACGTAAAGCATTTGAGTTAATGACTGCAGAAAATGAAGTGATCGCAACATTGATTTCCCGCGAAAACGGAAAAGCGATGCCAGATGCTCGTGGTGAAGCTACGTATGCTGCTGAGTTCTTCCGTTGGTTTGCAGAAGAGACAGTTCGCACACCAGGTGATTTCCGTAAATCTCCATCGGGAGATAAGCGCATCCTTGTCTCACACGAGCCAATTGGTCTTTCTATTCTTATTACACCGTGGAACTTCCCAGCCGGAATGGCCACACGCAAGATCGGCCCAGCAGTTGCTGCTGGTTGCACAATGATTTTAAAGCCGGCTAGTGAAACACCACTGACCGCTATGTACATCGTTGATCTAATGGAGCGTGCAGGGTTGCCAAAGGGAGTTCTTAATTTAATTCTTCCAGAGAAAACAGGTGCTGCAATTTCAAAGATGCTGCATGATCCACGTGTTAAGAACCTTTCATTTACCGGTTCAACTGAAGTTGGTCGCATCCTTCTAAAGGAAGCCGCAGACCGCGTCATTCGCTGCTCTATGGAGCTTGGTGGTAATGCACAAGTTGTTATTCACGATGATGCAGATCTAGCAGTAACTATTCCGCAGCTTTCTCTTGCCAAGATGCGCAATGGTGGTGCTGCTTGCACATCAGCAAACCGCATCTTTGTTCAACGAGATATTGCAGAAAAGTTCATTGCAGAGATGACTAAGTCCATGAGCTCATATGTAATGGGCCGTGGAACTGAAGCCACAACAACACTTGGTGCCTATGTTTCAATGAAAGAGCGCAACAAGATTGCTGACATAGTTGATGAGTCAATCGCAGCGGGCGCAAAGGTAGAAGTTGGTGGAGTTAAGCCAGAAGGTGATGGCGCTTTCTACCCAGCAACAGTTCTAGTCGTTAAGAAAGATAACCCAATCCTGCTTCATGAAATCTTTGGCCCAGTTGCACCGATTGTTATTTTTGATACTGATGAAGAAGGAATCGAATTGGCTAATGACACCGAATTTGGTCTTATTAGTTATGTCTTCTCTTCTAACTTGACCCGCGCACTGCGCACAGCAGAGGCAATGGAATCTGGAATGGTTGCAATCAATAAGGGTGTTATCTCAGATCCAGCGGCACCATTTGGTGGCGTGAAGCAATCAGGCTTGGGCCGCGAAGGTGGCTTTGATGGAATTCATGAGTTCTTGCAGACCAAGTTCATTGGCGTTGAGATCTAACCTGCGGAGGTTGCTCTAAGGCTCTCTATGGACAAACAAGTATTTAGTGCATTAATGCAAAATCTTCCTGGCGATGAATTCAGGGATGGTCTAGATCATTTACTTGAGCGAGAGTTTGGACAAGCTCACTTTTGTCTTTAGAGAGCAACTAAGATCGTTTCAATTTGAAGTTTTCTTTCAGTCATATGGCCCACCTCCAGTTAGGCAAAAAGAGAGGGATTTGCGATTTGCACCCTCGATATCGTTATTTCAGTCAAGCAGCAACATCTCAGTAATTACCTTCGAATCAAGATCGTGATTCCATAAGATTGCCTCTCGAACTTCTTCATCTTTAGTTGCAAGCAACCGCAATATTGTTTCGCGTGGTGTAGATGGGTTGGATGCCACCGCACTAGTCAGGTGCTTGCTTTTTGATAGCCGGACTAAAGTCTCAGGCGGGGTCATTTTATTTTTGGCTACTCCCCAACGTACATCCTTGTGTCTATCTCGAGATAGTTCTTCAAGTATCGAAGTAGGAGAATTGTCATTGAGTGCAACTGAGACTCGGACGCGAGTCTCTACATCAGTTGCTAGATTTTTCAATATCTCGCTTGGCGTAGAAGGATTGTAAGCCACACTGTCTCGAATTTCCTTAAACCGATGGGTTGACAAGGCAGCGAGGAGATCTTTCGGACAAGAGACATTCCCGACAGCCCCACGAACCCTAGACAGTTTAATTATGGGACCGTCAGTATTCGTAAATTCACGAAGTAAATGTTCTGGACAACTAGGGTTATCCGCAAGGTCACTTGCGACATCCAATGTGTAATCAGCTGCCAGTGCCTCCAACAAGTGAACAGGGGTAGAGCTGTTTCTCGCTAACTGTCCTCTGACTGCGGAACCAGAATAATCAGCAAAATCATCGTCATTGAATAACTGCAAGAATTGATCGGCCGTCAGGCAGGGATTTCGAGCTAAACTTCCTCTCACGTTTGCATTATCGGTAAAGAAGTTCTGCATTATTGCTGGGGGACAATTTGGATCTCTCGCCATATCTATTCTTATCTTCTCTTCATCCCGAGATAGTTTCTTCAATAAATTGAGTGGTGTTCTCTCATTTACTGCAACCCCACTACGTACAAAAGAAGAGGTATCTTGGGCGAGATTCTCCAAGATCTCAATAGGTGTATTGAGGTTGAACGAAACTATTCGCCGTATAAGTTCATTAGAATCTTTTGCGAGTTCGACGAGTACCCATGAAGGAGTCGAACTATTGTTGGCAAATCCCATACTTGATTTCCATATTGGATCACTCACTTCGGCCTCCTAGATTTTGACGTTTGATTCTGTTCGTCGCCGCGTGGACTCTTTTCACTAATCTAAATCCTTCAATTGCAGTTGTACGGGCAAACTTCATTCTTGACTGCCAGTCAAACACTTCTTCACTCGTAATCTTGACCATACGATGCATCACAAGGTTTCTATCAGATCTCCAGAGATCAATCTCCCCAACAAGCACCCTAGGGAATTCTGGGCATTCCTCTAATTTTTTAAGTAGGGGTCCAAGATTCTTTACCCCGGTGGATTCTCTTGTTATTGCTGTTATGGAAGTTTCCAGACGGTCGCAAATCAATGATTCAATAATGGCTATGGCTTCAAGATGAAAGCCTCGTGAAATTGATTTTTCAATACGGCTGAATGCCTTCCTGAACAATTCTTCTTTCGCTCTTCTAAGCTCTGGTGTTAAAGAGGGTTTTTGGCTGGTGCTTTGCAGATTTCGTTCTGGTGACAAAGAGACCTCCGATATCCTGCTATTGGAGAAGTGTGGGTTGCATTGGCCAAAGATTCAAGGAAGAAGGTGGTTATCTTTGGGGCAAGATGTGCGGAGGATGAGGGATTTGAACCCTCGATAGGTTGCCCTATACACGCTTTCCAAGCGTGCGCACTCGGCCGCTATGCGAATCCTCCCGAGGAGGTGAACTCTATCGGTGGCTGTAACTATGATTACGCCAGATCCCTCGTACGGCGTT
>CAMBGL010000112.1 GCA_945866155.1 Bifidobacterium breve | reverse complement strand
AAAGTGCGTAAGGATCAAGAATTTATAATGCAAAGGATTGCTGTCATTGAAGGTGTCTCTGAAGTTCGTGGTGCTGGACTTCTCCTAGGTATCCAACTCGATAAGCCAATCGCATCGAAAATAGCTCTTCAAATGCGTGAGCAAGGTGTACTAGTCAATGCAGCTAATGTATCAACGATTCGTATTGCTCCAGCGCTCAACATTTCTCGGATCCAACTCAATAAATTCTGCACAATATTTGAAAAGGTGATGTCACATGACAACTAATTCACATGGCGTTTCAGCGCGTAGAGCAAAAGCGGTTGCTCTCATTGAATCCGGACTAATTCGTTCCCAATCAGATTTAGTGTCACATCTGAAGAAGGCAGGTTTTCGAGTCACTCAAGCGACTGCGAGCCGTGATTTAGAAGAGCTTGGTGTGATTCGAGGACGTGATAACGATGGTGATTCTGTTTACAAATTAGACAAGTCCCCTGACGATGCACTCTCTCGCGTAACGCCACTGCCCGCAAAACTTATTCTTTCCGTTGATCACAGTGCCAATCTCGCTGTTATTCATACCCCACCGGGTGCTGCTGCATTCTTAGCGAGTTCACTCGATCATGCCCATTTGACTGGAGTGATTGGAACTATTGCAGGTGACGACACGATTATTCTTGTATCCAAGAAAGCAACAGGTGGGGCCCAATTAGCGAAAGAATTGCTCGCCTACGCGGATACAAATTCTAAAAAAGGGAAGAGGAAATAATGGTGCTCTGGGGAGGTCGTTTTTCATCATCACCTGCGGATTCAGTCTTTGCTCTCTCTCGTAGCATTCATTTTGATTGGCGACTAGCTCCCTATGACCTTCGCTCTTCTCTTGCGCACCTCTCTGTTTTGCGTAGTAGTTCTCTGATTTCAAAAGATGATGCGAAGGCAATTGAGAGCGCACTCAAGGAATTGATTTCAGAAGTTACTTCAGGCGCTTTTACCCCTATCGCTAGCGATGAAGATGTTCATAGCGCTTTGGAGCGGGGACTCACTGAAAAGCTAGGGGCAACTGGTGGAGTTCTGCGTGCGGGACGTTCACGCAATGATCAAGTCACAACAGACTTGCGCCTCTTTGCTATCGATCACATCTTAGAAATCGCCCAACTTTTGACATTTCTACAAGAAGCGATCTTGGATAAAGCAAGTGAGTATGTCGATGCTCCTGCTCCAGGCTTCACGCATATTCAACATGCACAGCCAGTATCTTTTGGCCATGAATTAGCAAAGCATGCGCATGCTTTCTCTCGCGATTTAGATCGAATACACGATTGGCTTTCACGTACGTCTGTTAGCTCACTAGGTGCTGGCGCACTTGCTGGTTCTTCTTTGCCACTTGATCCGCAAGCAACTGCAAAGGATTTAGGCTTTGCAGAAACGTTTGCAAATAGCATCGATGCAGTAAGTGATCGTGATTATGTAGCCGAAGCGCTATTCATACTTTCAATGGTTGGCGTTCACCTATCTCGCATCGGCGAAGAATGGACATACTGGGCATCAACGGAATTCGCATGGGCAAAAGTTGCGGATCAATACTCAACAGGTTCATCGATTATGCCGCAGAAGAAAAATCCAGATATGGCCGAACTTGCACGTGGTAAATCAGGTCGACTTATCGGAAATCTCGTTTCCGTTCTAACGATGCTCAAAGGTTTACCTTTTGCATATAACCGAGATCTTCAAGAAGATAAAGAGCCACTCTTCGATAGCATCGATACTCTGCTCTTAGTTCTTCCGGCAGTGACAGGAATGGTTGCAACAACAGATTTTGATCGCCAGAAGATGTTGGATGCGGCTCCTCTGGGATTCTCGCTTGCAACTGAAATTGCTGATTACTTAGTATTGAAAAAGATTCCATTTGCACAAGCACATGATGCTGCTGGAAAGTGCGTAGCCTTGTGCGAATCTACAAATCGTGAGTTACATGAACTCACTAATTCAGAATATTCATCAATACACGCCTCCCTTGATGGGGGAGTGCGAGCAGTTCTCACTGTCAAAGGTGCACTTGATGCTCGTGTGACACATGGCGGAACAGCGCCCTCTCAAGTAAGTGCCCAGATTAAAAAGGCGCGCTCAGAAAATGTCGCAACGCAAAAGAGTATTGCCGACGCCCAGAAGGCTTTTACAGGAATGATGAGTGCATGAATTTATTGGATGACCTTCGCTGGCGCGGATTACTTGCTCAATCCACTGATGAGAAGGCACTTGCCGAAGCGCTCTCTAAGCCAATCACTCTCTATGTTGGTTTCGATCCAACAGCCCCCAGTTTGCACTGTGGAAATTTAGTCGTTCTTTTAGTACTTCGTAGATTTCAATTAGCTGGACATAATCCAATTGCATTAGTGGGCGGGGCTACTGGCTTAGTTGGAGATCCAAGCGGTCGCAACGAAGAACGCTCTCTCAATTCAACCGAGATAGTCGAAAATTGGGTCTTGCGTATCCGAACACAAGTTTCGGCATTTCTAGATTTTGATGCGCCTAAGAATCCTGCACGAGTAGTCAATAACCTTGATTGGACCTCACCATTATCTGCAATCGAATTCCTGCGCGATATCGGTAAACACTTCAGCGTCAATCAGATGCTTGCTAAAGATTCAGTTGCTTCGCGATTAGATGTAGGTGGAATTTCATACACCGAATTCTCCTATCAAGTTTTGCAATCCTACGATTACTTAGAACTCTTCAAGCGTCATGGTTGCACATTGCAGTTAGGTGGATCTGATCAGTGGGGAAATATTGTTGCGGGATTAGATTTGATTCGCCGCGTTGAAGGCGGAAGTGGCCACGCACTTACAGTTCCACTTCTAACAAAATCCGATGGGTCCAAATTTGGAAAGACAGCGGGCGGAAGCGTGTGGCTAGATCCGGAAATGACATCGCCATACGCATTCTTCCAATTCTGGTTGAACTCAGAAGATAAAGATGTAATCAATTTCCTGAAAGTATTTTCATTCTTATCTCACGACGAAATCAATGCACTTGAGAAATCACATAATGAAAATCCTGGTTTGCGTGAAGCTCATCGAGCTCTTGCACGCGAACTAACTACACTTCTCCATGGCGCAGAGACAACGCAACGAGTGGAAGCGGCAGCACGTGCACTATTTGGACAAGGCGAACTCGGCGAACTAGATGAGGCAACACTCGCTAGTGCACTTGCAGAACTACCGCGAGCAACTATCTCTAAAAAAGAAGATATTCCGACATGGGTGGACCTCATTACTGCTGCTGGCGTCGTGGATTCAAAATCAGCCGCCCGTCGCATCGTCAAAGAAGGTGGCGCATATCTCAATAACGTAAAAATCAGCGGGGAAGATTTCGCTCCTACAAAAAGTGACTTTCTATGCGGAAAATATGCGGTTTTGAGAAAGGGCAAGAGAGATCTTGCGGCGATAGAGCTTATCTAGCCGCTAGCGACATTCGCCCTAAAAGCCTAGCGGGGATGGCTTTTAGGGCTTTTTCATCGTTATTTTCACTACAGAAATTGCTCGATTATCCCGATTTG
>CAMBGL010000111.1 GCA_945866155.1 Bifidobacterium breve | reverse complement strand
TTGATTCCTAATTCGATAAGTGCGTTTGCAGCTTTCTTTACTTCAGTAAGAAGTTGCGAATAAGTAATATCGCGAGAATCTCCAGGTTCGCCTTCGAAATGAAAAGCAATTCGGCCACCGCGTCCGGCTTCAACATGGCGATCTAATGCGTTGACTGTTGCATTTATTTTTCCGCCAACGAACCATTGGGCAAATGGTGGTTGCCAATCAAGAACTTGATTCCATTTCTTATCCCAGGTTAATTCTTCAGCTTGCTTTGCCCAAAAAGCTAAGCGATCAGACTCAGAGTCTCTATATAAAGAGGCCTTTCCATTTGCTGCGGCACTAAAATCTGCGCTTGGTGCAAATGTGCGCTCTTCGCTGAGTAAGTTTTCTAGGGAATCTTTTTCCTGGCTCATAACACTTGAGATTACTAGTTCAGCCCTATTTATCAACAGTCTTTTTTGGTGAGACTTTTTTCTCAGGCAACTTGGTGAGGATACGCACTCAATTCATCCAAAAAATTCCAACGAAAGAAGTGAACTATGGGCTTTGCCGCATTCCTCCTCGCATTTATCAAATTTCTCATGAACCCAACGATGATCATGGCCTTTGCCAACCTTTTATCCAAAGCACTCAAAACCCTTGGCTAAGGCGCGAGGCTGGAAACGCCTCAATAAATAGGCGTAATTTCCGAGTTAGTGCCAATTAGTGAGAGGATACGTCGTAAGCCTCTCATCGGCCCAATGGTGCGCACGGTATGAGATTTACACCTTGAGCCGAATAATTTGGAGCCTAAATGCCAATTGCAACCCCCGAAATTTATGCCGAAATGTTGGATCGCGCTAAAAAAGGCGCTTTTGCATATCCAGCAATCAACGTTTCATCATCACAGACCATCACTGCAGCTATTCGTGGATTTGCCGAAGCGCAATCAGATGGAATTATTCAATTCTCATGGGGCGGTGCTGAATATGCATCTGGCTCAACAATTAAGAAGATGGTCGATGGAGCAGTAGCGCTCGCCGAGTACGCACATATCGTTGCTAAGAATTACAACGTACATATTGGTATTCACACTGATCATTGCCCAGCCGAAAAGCTCGATGGTTTCATGAAGCCATTACTTGCACTTGGCGCAGAGCGAATCAAGTCAGGCAAGGCACCACTATTCAATTCACATATGTGGGATGGCTCAGCAGTTGATATGAAAGAAAATATGAAAGTTGCTGCAGAGATGCAAAAGATGTCAATCGCCGCAAAGACAATTCTTGAAATTGAAATCGGTGTTGTTGGTGGAGAAGAAGATGGCGTTGAAGCAAAGCATGATGCAAAGTTGTACTCAACTCCTGAAGATGCACTCATGACAATCGAAACTTTGGGCTCTGATCCAAGTACTCGATACATGGTCGCTGCAACATTTGGAAACGTTCACGGTGTTTACAAGCCAGGTAACGTTGTATTGCAACCAAAGATTCTTCGCACATTGCAAGATGCTGTGTCAAAGAAGCTTGGACTTCCTGAAGGAAGTAAGCCAATGGACCTTGTTTTCCACGGTGGCTCAGGCTCACTTCTTACTGAAATTCGCGAATCACTCGACTATGGTGTTGTAAAGATGAATATTGATACTGATACTCAATATGCATTTACACGTCCAGTTGTTGATCACATGCTAAAAAACTACGACGGCGTTCTCAAAATTGATGGCGAAGTTGGAAATAAAAAGGCATACGATCCACGCGCGTGGGGCAAAGCTGCAGAAGCTGGCATGGCTGCACGTATTGGTGTTGCTTGCGAAGATCTTCGTTCAACTGGCACATCACTACTCAAGTAATTTCACTGTAAGAGAAAGGCTTTACCAATGCCTGCGATAGTTCTTCTTGGCGCTCAATGGGGCGACGAAGGCAAGGGTAAAGCTACAGATATTCTCGGTGACCGCGTTGATTATGTTGTTCGTTATCAAGGCGGAAACAATGCCGGTCATACAGTTGTAATTGGTGATCAAAAATATGCACTGCACTTATTACCCTCTGGAATCTTGAGTCCAAATGTAATTCCAGTTATTGGAAATGGTGTTGTGATTGATCCAGGTGTATTACTTGAAGAAATCAGGGGATTAACAGAGCGCGGTATTGATTGCAGCAAATTAGTAATTAGTACCAATGCACATTTGATTACTCCGTATCACCGCACCATCGATAAAGTCTCAGAGCGCTTCTTAGGTAAAGCAAAGATTGGAACAACTGGTCGCGGAATTGGACCAGCATATGCAGACAAGATCAACCGAATCGGTATTCGCGTTCAGGATTTATTTGATCCATCTATTTTGCGCCAAAAACTTGAAGCTGCTCTTCGCGATAAAAACCAAGTGCTTATCAAGGTTTTTAACCGTAAAGATATTGAAGTCGATGAAGTTCTTACAGAGTATTTGGCATATGCAGAAATTTTGCGTCCATACGTTGCAGATACTGTTCTGCTTCTAGATCAAGCGCTCAAAGCAGGTAAGCAAGTATTACTTGAAGGATCGCAAGGAACACTGCTCGATGTTGATCATGGAACCTATCCATTTGTAACGTCAAGTAATCCGACTGCAGGTGGAGCTTGCACAGGTAGTGGAATTGGCCCAACAAAGATTGGCCGAGTTATTGGAATTGTGAAGGCATATACAACTCGCGTTGGTAGCGGACCTTTCCCAACTGAATTATTTGATGAAGATGGTGAAAAACTTCGCACCATTGGTGGCGAAATCGGTGTAACAACTGGTCGCGCACGTCGTTGTGGTTGGTATGACGCACCTATTGCACGCTATGCAGTGCGCGTAAATGGGCTTACTGATTTCTTCCTAACAAAACTCGATGTTCTAACTGGTTGGGAAAAGATTCCAGTCTGTGTTGCCTACGAAATTGATGGCAAGCGAGTTGAGGAATTGCCATCGTCACAATCTGATTTCCACCACGCAAAACCGATATACGAATATCTTGATGGTTGGAAAGAAGATATCTCCGGAGCACGCAAACTCAGCGATCTTCCAAAGAATGCACAGGCATATATTGCATTCCTTGAAAAGATTTCTGGCGCCCCAATGAGTGCAATCGGTGTTGGGCCCGGTCGAGATCAAACAATAGTTGTAAAGGATTTCATCTAAATATGAAAATCCTCCTAGTTGGAAGCGGCGGGCGAGAGCACGCACTTGCACTAGGACTACAGGCAGATCCAGAGTGCAGCGAACTCCATGTTGCACCAGGAAATCCAGGTATCGCACAAATCGCAACTACACATCCACTTGTTATCACTGACAATTCGGCAATAGTTGCACTTGCTCAAAAAATCGGTGCAGAGCTTGTTGTTATTGGCCCAGAAGTTCCGTTAGTAAATGGCGTCGCTGATGAATTACGTCGAGTGGGAATTGCGACTTTTGGACCTTCGAAGGTAGCAGCGCAATTAGAAGGTTCAAAAACTTTTGCGAAAGAAGTTATGTCAGATGCAGGGGTACCAACTGCCAAAAGTTTCACATGCACAACACAAGCCGAAATTGAAAATGCACTAGACGCGTTTGGTGTTCCGTATGTTGTAAAAGATGATGGTTTAGC
>CAMBGL010000110.1 GCA_945866155.1 Bifidobacterium breve | reverse complement strand
TCAACATAAACGTTGTTGGCATTAGTCGAATTTCCTCCGCCGCTCTTCCATTTTTGCGCAAGAGTAAATCAGCCGCCATTGTAAATACCTGTTCGATTGCAGCAACTGCAGGTCTTCCAGTTCGCGCTGTATACAGTGCAAGTAAAGGTGCAGTTCTATCTCTCACCCTTGCAATGGCAGCTGACTTTGTAAAAGAGGGTATTCGAGTCAATTGCGTAAACCCTGGAACAGCGGATACTCCATGGGTAGGCCGACTACTGGCACAAGCAACAGATCCAGTGGCGCAGCGCGCAGCACTTGAGGGACGCCAACCAATGGGTCGACTTGTCTCTGCCGATGAAGTGGCCCGAGCAATTCTATTTTTAGCCAATCCCCTCCAAGCATCGACTACTGGAACCTCATTGGCAGTAGATGGTGGTATGCAAGGATTACGCTTACCTAAATAATTCCCTAGATAATTTGAGAGAAGCTCATGCCACGCAAAGTTCAACCTGTTGCTGCAGGTCCAAGGCGCTCTGTCTTATCTGATGAAACCTATGACATGGTCAAAGCAATGATTCTTACTCATGAAATTGCACCAGGCGCAAAAGTAAATATCGATGCACTTGCATTGAAATTAGGTGTCTCTCAAACTCCTATTCGCGAAGCACTAGCGCGTCTAGAATCTGATGGCCTCATTGCAAAAGAGGCACTCAAGGGTTATTCGACAACAAAGTTACTCACAGTCAAGCAATTCAATGATCTATTCCAGTTTCGTTTACTTATCGAGCCTTGGGCGGCAGAACAATCTGCTAAAAAGATTGATGCCGTCGGTATTGCCGCGCTCAAAGCCGAGATGCAGAGTGCGAAGACTGCCCTCAAACTCAATGAGAGTGAGCAAGTACAGGCATTTATCGAACATGATGCACGTTTTCATTCACTCATTACACGTATTTCTGGAAATGAATCTGTCACTGAAGCATTTGAGCGAACACACTGCCACTTGCACTTATTTCGACTTTTCCTTGCTGCGCAAAGTCACCTCATTGATGATAAGCCAAAGGATAAATTCGTTGAAGATCTTTTCTATCGTTACTACCAAACTGGCCAAGGTCAATTAACAATCAAAGAACATGAAACTATTTCCAATGCAATTTGCACCGGCGATGACAAAGGGGCAAAGTCAGCAATGCAAAAACACATTCAATCTTCACTAGACCGATTCTCTCCAGCAGCAAAGGTGCTAAATAAATGAGCGTAATAACAGATATAGAGATCCGCGCATGCCGCGGTGGCGATGCACTCAACACACTCGACGCTGTCAGT
The DNA here is from genome assembly GCA_945866155.1 of Bifidobacterium breve. Lineage (GTDB taxonomy): Bacteria > Actinomycetota > Actinomycetes > Nanopelagicales > Nanopelagicaceae > Planktophila. The sequence goes on along the minus strand of CAMBGL010000110.1, from coordinate 2,328 downwards.
GCCGTACAACTCCCTGGTGGCTCACGCCCTGACTTCACAGTCATTACTCTGACGACATCTGATGGCGTCAAAGGAACATCATTTGGTTTTGGAGCACTCGATGCTAAAGCTGCTGCAGCAACGATGTCGCAGGTGAAGCCATTCTTTATTGGTCGCAGTCCACACGATTCTGCAAAGAATATGAAGGATTTCGAACTCTTTGATCGCCGATGGAATCATGTTCCAATTTATTCTTATGCACCATTTGATAACGCGTGCTGGGACATTGTTGGAAAGATGGCTCACCAACCTGTTTACAAATTACTCGGCGCTGCTCGTGAAAAAGTTCCTCTATATGTCTCATCAATGTTTCTACCTGGTCCTGAAGATTATGCAAAGCAAGCGCTCGAAGTTAAATCTAAGGGTTATCGCGGCTACAAACTTCACCCACCAGGAGGCTTAGATTTAGATATTGCTTGCTACCGCGCAGTGCGCGAAGCTGTGGGCGATGATTTCACTTTGATGGCCGATCCCGTGATTATGGCTTCGTATGAAGATGCGTTGAAGGCAGGGCGTGAACTTGAGCGTCTTGGATATAAGTGGTTTGAAGAGCCACTCCTCGATGTCAATCTCAATGGACTTAAAAAACTACGAGAAAAATTAGATATTCCAATCTGTGGCACTGAAGTAATCGCTGGTAACCATTACAGCGTCGCTAATTGCATCACCGAAGGTATCGTCGACATCGTGCGTACAGATGTGTCTTGGCGTGCAGGCATTACAGCAGTAATGAAGACAGCACACTTGGCTGAGGCCCATGGTGTTCAGTGCGAACTACATACAACTATTTATCACGCTCTTGAGCAGGTTCAACTTCATCCATCACTTGCAATGGTGAACTGTGAATTCTTTGAAACTCTCTATCCATTCGATGACTTTGATTTCGGTACTAAGAGCAAACTCAATATTGTCGACGGGTATGTAATGGCACCCGTTGGAGAAGGTCTCTGCATTGAATACGACTGGGACTTCATCGACAAACACACTGTCGCAATTCTCTAAGTTTTAGCGAGCAGGTCCTGCTACGCAATTGATAAGCGGGGTACCTTCCGCAAATCTTTTGAGTTGCGATTCAACAAGTGCTCGTCCTCGTGGTTCAAATGCAGTCGAATCTCCGCCAACATGGGGAGAAATAATTACATTGGGTGCCCTCCATAGAGCATGGCCACTTGGTAGTGGCTCTGGATCTGTTACATCTAGCCCTGCAGTTATGCGACCAGTATGTAATTCTTTGACCAAAGCATCTGTATCTACAACCGGTCCTCGAGCAACATTGATTAGAGTTGCTCCATTCTTCATTGTAGATAAACGCTTTGCATTCATCAGATGACGAGTCTCATCAGTTAGTGGCACTATCAAAATAATGACATCAAGAGTTGGCAAAAGAGAATCAAATTCGCTCATCTTTTTTGAACCATTTGCACCAGAGCGCGTAAATGGGATTACTTCAACACTAAAATTAGAGAGTTGCTTAGCAATAAGTGCCCCGATATTTCCATAACCCACTATTCCGACTCGTGAATCTGCAAGGGCTGTATTGCGTGTATGTACCCACTTACCTTGCTCCTTGTTGGACGCAAAGGCTGCAAAACCTCGACGAGCAGCAATTGTGAGTCCCACTGCAAGTTCTGCAGTTGAAGCATCGTGGACACCGGAGGCGTTACACAGAGTCACACCATCTGGCAAAAGTTGAAGCACATCATCAAAGCCCGCATTCGGATATTGCACTACCTTCAAATTCTTCATCAATGGAATCTGCTCAATTGCAGCTTTGCCACCCATATAGAAAGGAACATAAAAAGTTACTTTTTCTAGTTGATCAGGGGTTGGATGGATTCCATTTATAGGAAGGTGTTCCAAACCAGATGGAATTGCTAAATCACTCCATTGCGTCCAGATCATCGCTTCACCATCTCTGTATCGTAATACACGCTTGAATATTTAGATTGAATAATGAGTAGCCAATTGAGCTCCGGCTTTCTTCAAGTAGATATCAGGGTGAGAAATTGCTTCTTCGCTACTGACTGACTCATTGAGAGTTACACCATTTGAACCATCAGGAAACTCAACTTTTCTAGCACCAACGCAATAAGCAATATCGACTGAATTCTTCTGTGCTAATTCGCGAATATAACCAACACCTTTTCCAACAAAACTTTGTTCATCTAATCGACCTTCACCTGTAATTACTAAATCTGCACCAGCGATTGCTTCGCGCAATGAAACGATTCTGGCTATTGCCTCTGCCCCGCTTTCAAAAGTTGCACCCCACAATGCTCGAAGACCAAA
>CAMBGL010000109.1 GCA_945866155.1 Bifidobacterium breve | reverse complement strand
GCTGAAGATAGGAGGTGCTCATACTTTTTTACTTATGGAGTAGTTGACTTGACGGCATCGCCAGCAGAATCAACAGGGAGTACATCGGCATTGATTGGATCCCATTTACCGTAGCGTGGGTTGATCTCTACTTTTAGTTTGGCTGCCTTTGCTGCAACGATTCTTGATATTTCTGCGCCAAGTGCTTCTTGAGTAACGCCAGTTGCAACAATTGCATCACTGATTTTACCCGAGATAATTACTGCTTCAAGATAGAGATCTAGATTTGCTGGGGCAATACCTGCGCCAACAAGTGCTTTAGGAAGTCCAGCTTCTCCACCAACTTGTTCGAGGATTCCCTCACGACGTGTATCGATTTCAGCCTTTGATGCTTCAACTTTGAAATCTTTACCGACTTCGCGGATCAGAACAGTTAGAACCTGAAAACGCAATTGTGAAAGATTGAGATCTGCGCCAGTTTGAAGTTCCATCTGCGAAATATCAATTTTGCCGCGCTCTGCGAGAATTGCATCAATGCTTCCTTGAACTACTTCTTGAGTAATCTTTGTTTCGCCAATTGTTGCTGCTGCGCCAACTTGTGAGCATCCACTCAGTAGGAGTGCTGCTGCTATTGCGCTAATGGCAAGGAACTTTTTCACGTGGTGCTCGCTTTCGAAGTGGCGGTCAGTTGGTCAACGGCCTCGATTACCCAGGCCAGAAGAGAAGTATCCACCATCTCCAGACCACTTTGTGACGGAGTCCAAGATTTACTCACAGGAAAGGCAATTATCGCAGTATTCATGGCTGATTTATAGAGTGAACCGGGATACATCCGTGACATTCTCAACTGACGAGATTCAGCAAGGGTGATGGGTGATAAACGTAAGAATTTTCCAGCAGCAACTACTTCTCGTAACCCAACTGATTTTGCTAGAGCTCGAAGAGATGCAACTCCCAGAAGTGCTTGTGCCTCTGTTGGTAATTCACCAAATCGATCAACTAATTCGGCGCGAATCGCTTCAACATCATCACTATTTCGAACATCTGCTAATCGGCGATATAGATCAAGGCGCAGGCGCTCACCTGGAACATAATCACTGGAGAGATGGGCATTGATTGGAAGTTCAACCTTGCATTCATGATGTACTTCTTCTGTTTCAATAATTCCAGTTTTGTAATCTTGTACAGCTTCTCCGACCATGCGCATATAAAGATCAAAGCCAACATCTGCAATATGTCCCGATTGTTCCCCACCCAATAAATTACCTGCACCTCGTATCTCTAAATCTTTGAGGGCAACTCGCATTCCAGAACCTAAGTCTGTATTGGCAGCAATTGTTGTAAGTCGCTCGTGTGCAACTTCAGATAAAGGCTGATCTGCTGGATATAAGAAATATGCGTATGCGCGTTCGCGACCACGGCCAACTCGTCCACGTAATTGATGGAGTTGAGAGAGACCAAAATTATCTGCGCGCTCGACAATCAAAGTATTTGCATTGGCAATATCTAGACCGCTCTCCACAATTGTTGTACATACCAAGACATCAAAGTCACGATTCCAGAATGCAAGGATGACATCTTCAAGTGCGCCTTCACTCATCTGACCATGTGCAACTCTGATTCGAGCCTCGGGCACCAACTCTTGAATTTGTGCTGCTCTTCGATCAATAGATTCGACTCGGTTATGAATGTAGAAAATTTGTCCATCACGTAAAAGTTCACGATGAATTGCAGCAGTTATTTGTGCATCATCGGCTGGACCAACATAGGTAAGGATTGGATGGCGCTCCTCCGGTGGCGTTGTAATCGTGGACATCTCACGTATGCCTGTAATCGCCATCTCCAGTGTTCGAGGAATCGGTGTGGCAGACATAGCTAATACATCAACGCTCGTGCGCAATTTCTTGAGTGATTCTTTCTGTTCAACACCAAAGCGCTGTTCTTCATCGACAATTACAAGCCCTAGATCTTTGAAGCGGACATCGGCGGAGAGAATCCGGTGAGTACCAACGACAACATCGATCCCCCCTTTCTCAAGTTCACTCAATATCTCTTTGCTCTCTTTTGCTGAATTGAAGCGAGATAAGCCACCAACTCTTATTGGAAAGCCTGCATAGCGCTCTGCAAAAGTCTTTGAATGTTGTTGAACCAGAAGTGTCGTTGGAACAAGCACCGCTACTTGTTTGCCATCTTGCACCGCTTTGAATGCTGCGCGAATAGCGATCTCAGTTTTTCCATAGCCAACATCACCGCAAATGATTCGATCCATGGGATATGGACGCTCCATATCTGCCTTGACGTCATTGATAGATGAGAGTTGATCTGGAGTTTCAATATATGAAAATGAGTCTTCCAGTTCTCTTTGCCAAGGCGTATCAGGTGAGAATGCAAAACCTGGAGAATTTGTGCGCGCTGCATAAAGTCTGATGAGCTCGCCTGCAATCTGCCGTACAGCTTTGCGAGCACGCCCCTTTGCTTTTTGCCATTCACCACTACCGATGCGGTGCACTGTTGGCGATTCCCCACCCACATATTTACTTACCTGCTCTAGTGAATCTGTGGGAACAAATATTCGATCTCCTGGTTGTCCACGTTTTGCGGATGCGTATTCAATTACTAAATATTCTCGAGTAATTCCAGCAACCGTTCTTTCTAATAACTCTATGTATCTACCAATTCCATGTTGCTCGTGAACAATAAAATCACCTGCTTTGAGTTCGAGTGGATCAATACTTTGCTTTCGCTTCGATGGAAGTCTCTCTCCATCTTTGATGCTGCCCTTGCTTCCAGTTAGATCGCGCTCCGTCATTATGAAAAGATCTTCACCACTCATTACAAAGCCATGAGTGAGTGATGTTGTTGTTAGATGAATTGAACCTCGTGTAGGAATTGCATCTAATTTCTCAACGATATAGACAGGTAAATCAGCGCCTCTAAATATTCCTGCATATCGCTCGACCATTCCGTGTCCATGCGTTGCAAATACGACACAATTTCCTGCCTCAAGTGCGCCAGATAGCTCTGCAATAGCGCGCTCAATATCTCCTCGTAGTGGATCAATGGGAGTGCAATCGAGAAAGGTTGTGTTGGAATCTAAATCATTTCCAAATGGGTTCAAACTTTGAATCTCAAAACCGGTTCCTGCAATATTTTCAGCAAGGTCCTCCCATGACATATAAGTCTGTGCCCCATCATGTATTGGAACATTGCCACCGTAAGAAGCGTTCGACCACGATGCTGCAAGAAATTCATCGTTTGTAGCGATGAGATTCGCGGCTCGTGACTTTATTCTTTCAAAATCAATATAAATAATTTGGGTGCCTTTTGGCATTTTTTCAAGGAGTGAAGAAGTCTCATCTACTAATAAAGGGATGAGTGATTCCATACCTTCAGGAGTCATACCTTCACTGATTTTTACTAATAGCTCTTGAGCTGCTGGATATTTCTCAGCAATCTCTTTTGCGCGCTTCTTTATTGATTCTGTGAGCAATAGTTCACGACATGGGAATATTTCTACCGGCCCAACAACAGCCTTAAAGGTTCGCTGATCTGCAACTTCAAAATAACTAATATCTTCAATTTCATCACCAAAGAAATCGATTCGAACTGGGTGATTACTTAGTGGCAAGAAGAGGTCGACAATTCCACCGCGCACTGCAAACTCACCACGGCGTTCGACTAAATCTGTTCGTGAATATGAGAGATCGGATAAATGTCTT
>CAMBGL010000108.1 GCA_945866155.1 Bifidobacterium breve | reverse complement strand
CAAGTGAATTATTTGTACACATCTGGGGTGATGCAGGAAAGCATGCACGTTCAGCTATTGGTGTTGCAGAACTTCCGCTCAATTCTCCTGTAGAGATTGAGCTAACTGTCGAAATTTCCGACTAGTTACTTGCCGCGCTTTGACAAACGCTCAAGATCCAAAATAACAACTGCACGTCCATCAAGGCGTAACCAGTTGCGTCCAACAAAATCAGCAAGTGCTTTATTTACTGTTTCGCGTGATGCTCCAACTAATTGAGCTAATTCTTCTTGTGTGAGATCGTGATGAACATAGAGCCCTTCATCTGATTGCTTTCCGAAACGCTCGCCAAGGTCAATGAGTGCTTTTGCAACACGTCCTGGAACGTCAGAGAAAACTAAATCACCAACAGCTTCATTTGTGCGGCGAAGGCGTTGGGCAAGACGTTCCAATAATTGCAAAGAGACCGCTGGATTTTCTTTGAGCCAAGGAATAACTTCATCATGACCAAGGCTGAGCAATTTCGCATCAGTTACTGCAGTTGCAGTTGAGGTACGTGGACCTGGATCAAAGAGGGAGAGTTCGCCAAACATTTCACCCGGCCCAAGTATGGATAACAAATTTTCGCGTCCATCGCCACTTGATGTACCAAGTTTGAGCTTGCCCTCAACAATTACGTAGAGGTGATCGCCTTCATCGCCTTCGGCGAATAAAACTCCGCCTTTTGCAATCTTGACTGAGTCCATCGAAGCACGCAATGAGACAGCAGCGGCTTCATCGAGCGCTGTAAAGAGAGGTGCGCGTCGTACGACATCTTCATCTGGGGTCACGAGGGGTACTTTACTCTCATGCCCGTCGATAGTGAAATTCGCAGCCAAGCAAGGGCTGTATACCGAATTCTCACAAAAACTTATCCTGAGATTCGCTGCGAACTAGATTTCAAAAATCCGCTTCAACTCATTCTTGCAACGGTATTGAGCGCACAGTGCACAGATAAGAGAGTGAATAAGGTGACGCCAGCACTCTTTCGCAAATATAAGAATGCAAAGGCACTCGCTGGCGCCGATATTGCTGATCTTGAGAATCTAGTTTTCCAAACGGGTTTCTATCGTGCAAAGGCACGAAATATCAAAGGCCTGGCAACAAAATTGGTAACTGATTTTGATAGTCAAGTTCCAAGTACTCTTGAAGAACTTATAACACTGCCTGGTGTTGGAAGAAAAACTGCGAATGTTGTTTTAGGTCATGCCTTTGATATTCCCGGAATCACTGTCGATACACACTTTGGTCGTCTCTCTCGACGATTTGGTTGGACTAAAGAGATGGACCCTGTAAAGGTTGAAAGAATAGTTGGCGAATTGATTCCACAAAAAGAATGGACGAATTTGTCACAACGTATGATCTGGCACGGTCGACGTATTTGTCATTCACGCAAACCTGCATGCGGTGCCTGTCCTGTGGCTAAAATTTGTCCCTCAGTTGGTATTGGTGAGATGGATAAGAAGAAAGCACTTTTACTAGTCAAAACAGATAAGGATTTTCGATGAAAAAAATTGCGCTAGTACTGAGCACGCTTCTGCTCTTATCTGGCTGTGCAAAAAGTGTTGAACCAATAGCCGGGGAAGTAATCTCTTGTACTGAAATAAATATAGATAAATCAATTACAAATGGGGTCCAACTCGGTTGTCTTGATGGCGGAGAAGGTGGCTATTTACAAGGGCTGCGAGGCCCAATGATTCTCAACGTGTGGGCTTCATGGTGTTATGAATGCGGAATTGAAATGCCATACCTTCGCTCCTTTTATGCCAAAGCCCAAGGCAAAGTTGCACTTGTGGGCGTAGATGTTGAGGAAAAAAACATGGAAGCTGGCCAAAAATATGTAGAGAGTCATGGGATGACTTGGCCCAATTTCTTTGATGCTGACGGGAGCTCTCGAGGATATTTGGGGATGGGTGTTCCCATTACATGGTTTATTGCAGCTGATGGAAGTGTTGCGTATAAGAAAATTGGTGGTTTCAAGAATGAACTAGAAATCATTGAACTTAGCGCTAAATACTTGGATGTATCTCTTTAGTTCTCATCTTTAGATGTATCAAGGCCCTCTTTAATCAACTTCATGACATTTGGATCTGCAAGTGTTGTCGCATCGCCGACAACGCGATTTTCAGCAACATCTTTGAGCAAACGGCGCATGATTTTTCCGCTACGAGTCTTCGGTAATTCTGCAACCACAAGAATCTGACGAGGTCGCGCAATTGCACCAATCTCTTTAGTTACGTGATTTCGCAGTTGAGTTACTAGTTCTTCACCATTTGCATGCTCGATACCACCACGCAAAATAACAAAGGCAACGATTCCTTGGCCAGTCATCGCATCCGCTGCACCGACAACAGCTGCTTCAGCAACTGATTCGTGTGAAACCAAAGCAGATTCAACTTCTGTGGTTGAAATACGGTGCCCTGAGACATTCATGACATCATCAACGCGCCCAAGTAACCAGATAGCACCATCATTATCGAGCTTTGCGCCATCGCCTGCAAAATAAATATTTTTGAAGCGTGACCAATAAGTCTCTTTATAACGCTCGTTCTCGCCCCAAATTCCACGCAACATTGATGGCCATGGTTTATCCAAGATAAGAAATCCTCCGTGACCATTTCCTACTTCATTTCCCGAATCATCAACAACTTTTGCGCTAATTCCAGGAAGTGGTCCCATTGCAGATCCTGGTTTTGTTGCAGTAACACCTGGCAAAGGTGAAATCATGATTGCACCAGTTTCTGTTTGCCACCATGTATCAACAATTGGACAACGGTTTCCACCAATAATTTCGCGATACCACATCCATGCTTCAGGATTAATTGGTTCACCTACTGAGCCAAGCAAACGTAGTGAAGAAAGATCATGTGCCTTTGGAAATTCATCGCCCCACTTCATCCACGTACGAATAAGTGTTGGTGCGGTATACAAAATAGTTACGCCATATTTTGCAACGATTTCAAAGATACGACCTTTATGTGGCGTGTCTGGTGTGCCTTCATACATTACTTGCGTCGCACCATTTATAAGTGGGCCATAAACAACATAAGAATGTCCCGTTACCCAACCCACATCGGCGGTGCACCAATAAACATCAGTTTCAGCTTTGATATCGAAGACCATTTTGTGTGTGTAAGCAACTTGAGTGAGGTAGCCGCCAGTGGTGTGAAAAATACCCTTTGGTTTAGCAGTTGTTCCAGATGTGTAGAGAATGAAAAGTGGGTGCTCAGAATCAAAGAATTCGGGCATGTGTTGTGCGCTTTGACGCTCCATGATCTCGTGCCACCAAATATCGCGAGATGAATCCCAAGCAGTTTCTTGCTTAGTACGTTGTACAACTAGGACCTTTTCAACATTTGTTGCGCCTTTGAGCGCTTCATCCACTGCAGGCTTAAGAGCGAATGCAGAACCTTTTCTAAATCCACCATCGGATGTAATAACTAACTTTGCATCTGCATCTTGAATGCGTGACAAAAGCGCATCAGCTGAGAAACCACCAAAGACAACCGAGTGAGGTGCACCGATACGCGCACATGCCAACATTGCAATTACTGCCTCAGGAATCATCGGCATATAAATCGCAATTCGATCTCCCGCTTTGATTCCTAATTCGATAAGTGCGTTTGCAGCTTTCTTTACTTCAGTAAGAAGTTGCGAATAAGTAATATCGCGAGAATCTCCAGGTTCGCCTTCGAAATGAAAAGCAATTCGGCCACCGCGTCCGGCTTCAACATGGCGATCTAATGC
>CAMBGL010000107.1 GCA_945866155.1 Bifidobacterium breve | reverse complement strand
CAATTGAAGAATAATTCCTACATTGACCAACTCAATACACAGTACGGAATTATTGATACTCTACAAAATAGACTTCTTTCCATTACCAAAGATGGAACCTTGCTTATTTCAACATTCGGTGGTGTAGTCGGCGTTGGAAAATCAGTATTGAGTGGAACATTTTCGGGACTAACGATTTTGATTTTGACTCTATATTTCTTGAGCTCACTTCATCAAGCAACTGAACTTGGTTTGAGCCTTGTGCCTGCTAGCCGTCGCGAGAGAGTTCGCAGATTGACTTATGCAATTATCGATCGAGTTGGACTATTTGTTGGAAGCCAAGTGATCATCGCATTTATGGCTGCCATTTACATATTCTTCTTATCGATAATTTTGGCGCTGCCATCACCTATTGCAATTGCCATGGTTGTACTTGTTTGCGGTCTCGTGCCACTCATTGGTCACTTCTTGGGATGCGGTGTTGTCACAATAATTGCTCTTACTCAATCAATAACTATTGGGCTCATCGCTTTTGTAGCCTATGTTCTCTACGTTCAAGTTGAGAACTATCTAGTTACACCACGGATTATGAAGCGCACACTTTCAGTTCCAGGGGCAGTAACAATAATTTCAGCCATGATTGGTTCGTCGTTGCTCGGTCTAATCGGTGGATTACTTGCTGTTCCAGTTGCTGCAGCAGTTATTTTGATTCTAGATGAAGTAGTTATTCCTAAAGCAAATAACGAATAACTAGTACTCCAAAGGAAGCGGTGCTTTGTCTGGGGTTATTACTGCTGTAATTTCACTAAGCACTCGATGAACTGATGGCTCACCTATCCATAAATGTTTAGCTCCATCGACTGCAATAATCTTCATTTGTTTTACTACAGCAAAACGAAGTCTCGCCTCATCCGGTTGCAAGTAATCATCATATTCGGGAACAAGGGATGTAATAACGCGCCCATCGTGGGCCCAGAATTGCAAATCAGAATCAACAGAAGTGCGAAGTGGCGGGCTAAGGAGAATCAATCCTTGTATTCGAGAATCGCGTGCATGGCGCAATGCAAGATCTGTTCCAAATGACCAACCAACTACCCATAGTTTTTCAATTTTCAAAGTATCAAAGCAGTATGCAAGCATCGCTTCAACATCTAATCCTTCTGCCCCGCCATTATCAAATGTTCCCGTACTTGTTCCACGATCACTTGTAGTACCGCGCGTATTGAAGCGCACGACAGTGATGCCAGCTAATGCAGGCAATCGATAAGAAGCCTTTTTGAATACATGGCTATCCATCATTCCACCAGCAGTTGGAAGCGGATGCAAACATAAGATCGCCCCTCGGGAGTTGGCGATAGGTAGTGCAACTTCTCCCACCAAAGTGACTCCATCTGAAGTCATAACTTCAAACTCCGTGCGAGTAGCAGGCAAGACCGTATTTGCTCTAATCACTTCGGTCATACTTCAAATCTTATCTATAGGGCACTACTCTTTTCTCCATGGTCATTCATCACGGAGCAACTTTTGATTCCTACTTTCCTGTCACTGGCGAAGTAGTCGGTACATATCCAATTTTTGGCGCAGATGATGTGCAAGTAGCAGTTGCATCAGCTCGTGTTGTCTCCCCTGCGTGGCAAAGACTTGGATTCAACGGGCGAAAAAGAGTCTTACTCGCGTGGAGTAATCTCATTTTGAATCGCGTAGATGAAATCACTGAACTAATTTCACGTGAGACAGGAAAGCCAGTAAGTGATGCAAAATTAGAAGCTAGTTTGGCTGTGACTCATCTTGGTTGGGCTGCGCGCAATGCAGGTGAGATTATGCGCACCTCTCATCGCTCCCCTGGTCCCGTGATGGCCAATATGTCAGCAACAGTTGAGCGCTCACCCTTGGGTGTCGTTGGAGTAATTGGACCTTGGAACTATCCAATCTTTACGCCAATGGGATCAATTGCCTATGCATTAGCAGCAGGTAACACAGTTGTATTCAAGCCAAGTGAATTTACTCCGGGTGTTGGAATGTGGCTTGCGCAAACATTTAGTGAAGTAGCACCATTTGAACATATCTTTACATGCATCACTGGATTTGGAGAAACAGGAAAAGCGCTCTGCGAAAGTGGAGTAGATAAGTTAGCTTTCACAGGATCGACAAAGACAGCAAAAATTGTTGCAGCTACGTGTGCGACGACTATGACACCTGTTGTACTTGAATGTGGTGGAAAAGATCCAGTAATTGTTGCAGCCGATGCCGATATCAAACGCGCTGTTGATGCAACTATCTGGTCGGCGATGAGTAATGCAGGGCAAACGTGTATTGGCGCTGAACGTGTCTATGTGCACGAAAGTGTTGCTGATGCATTCATCGCTGGAATGGTTGAAGCGGCAAAAAACATTCATCCTGGTGCACCTGGTGTCGGAAATTACGGACCAGCAACAATGCCAAAGCAACTCGACATTATTGAATCCCATATCAAGGATGCAATAGCTCGCGGAGGAACTCCAGTATTTGGAGGGCTCGAATCAGTAAAGAAGCCCTACGTTGAACCAGTTATTTTGGTTGATGTACCTGAAGATTCAACAGCAATTCGCGAAGAAACTTTTGGTCCAACAATCGTTATCAACAGAGTAAGCAGCATGGATGAAGCCATTCAATTATCGAATGCCTCACGCTACGGACTTGGTGCATCTATCTGGTCTAAGCGTCAGGGTAAAAGAATTGCTTCACAACTCAAGTGTGGAATGGTTGCAATCAACTCAGTTATTTCCTTTGCTGCTATTGCTTCAGTGCCTTTTGGCGGCGTGAAAGACAGTGGGTACGGTCGAATCCATGGACCTGAAGGAATTCTTGAATTCACATATCCACGAACTGTTGTCCGCGCACGTTTTCAAATCCCAATTGCATTTACAAGTTTCAAGCGCACAGCAGGCAATGACAAACTAATTATTTTCCTAACAAAATTACTCAAAGGTCGTCTTGGTTAATATCTAGGTGCATTTCGTGTGCGCTCTGTGTTAGGGCCACGATTATTTTTCTTTGCCCAACATGCAGTGTGCCAATGTCTGCGACCCTCTTCGTCGTACTCAAGCCAAGCGACAATATGTGGCGTAGCCATGGGAATTATCTGATCACAGCCTGGGCAACGATATGGTTTATTTGATGCTGATCCAGTTAGTTTGCGAACACGATAAACACCATCTGGATGTTCTTCTATAGTTTCATTAGAAGGGTTGATTTCACGTTCTTCAGATTTTGGCCGACGATTTTTAGGGTAATTTTTACGCGGGCTCATGGCGTTATTTTCGCACTTTTTGCTCCAAGTAGCATAATAAGAGAGTGAATGTCATTGAAGTTCGTGGGCTGCGAAAGTCATATGCAAGCTTCGAGGCTGTATGCGGCATCGATTTATCAATTGCAAAAGGTGAGATTTTTTCCCTTCTCGGTCCCAATGGTGCAGGCAAGACAACAACTGTTGAAATTCTTGAAGGCTTTCGAACCCGCAACGCTGGTGAAGTAAAAGTCCTAGGTTTTGATCCCGCCACGCAAGGTCGCGCATCGCGCGAGTGGCGAAATCGCATTGGCATTGTCCTTCAATACACCTCCGATGCGGGCGACCTCACTGTCTCTGAAACAATTTCCCACTTTGCTGGGTATTACTCGCATCCGCGTAATCCAGAAGAAGTTATATCCGCAGTTGGACTTGAAGATAAAGCAAAAGATTTGATTCGAAATCTAAGCGGTGGCCAACGCCGCCGTTTAGATGTTGCACTTGGAATTATTGGAAGCCCAGAACTTCTCTTTCTCGATGAACCGACAACTGGTTTCGACCCTGAAGCCAGGCGTGCATTCTGGTCACTCATTGATGGACTGCGAAACGATGGCACAACTATTGTGCTTACAACTCACTATTTGGATGAGGCAGAAGCCCTCGCTGATCGAGTTGCTGTTATCAATCATGGTCA
>CAMBGL010000106.1 GCA_945866155.1 Bifidobacterium breve | reverse complement strand
GATATTGAGTGCTTCGGTATTTCCATATTCAATTCTCGGCCATGTTGCGGATGGAAACTTCCACTGTTTTGTAGTTACGGATCCCGCAAAGCCAGAAGAACTCGCTGAAGTTCAAAAACTTACACACGAAATAACAGCGAAGATAATTGAAATGGGTGGTACCTGTACGGGTGAGCACGGTATCGGTGCGGGAAAGATTGAAGATTTAGTCGTTGAAACCGGCCAGAACGCGGTCAATGTTATGAAATCGATCAAAGCAACACTTGACCCTAACGGTATTCTCAACCCAGGCAAGATTTTTAGATAACAACGAGAGTGAATGAGGAAAAAATGAAGAAACTCAGTGAAGTAAATCTAAGTTCGCTCCCTAAGGGTTTCATGTGGGGCGCTGCAACCGCCTCATTTCAAATCGAAGGTGGTTACGCATCCGGTGATCGAGGTCGTTGCATCTGGGATGACTTGTGCGATGTGCCCGGAGCAATTAGTGATGGAACAAAAGATTGTGTGGGAGTAGAACACCTGACTCACTTAGAAGAAGATTTAGATCTGATCAAGTGGATGAACCTTGATACATACCGATTCTCATTTTCATGGCCTCGCGTTCAGCCAACTGGATCAGGTGAATTTAGCGAAGCGGGAATGGCATTCTATGACCGTTTAGTTGATGGACTCCTTGCTCGGGGAATCGTTCCTAATGCAACGCTTTATCACTGGGATCTACCAAGTGAACTCCAAGCAATTGGGGGATGGGCCAACCCAGTAGTCGTAGATAAATTTGCCACATATGCAGAAAAAATGGCAGAGCGTTTTGCTGATCGCATCACATATTGGGCAACTTTCAATGAACCATGGTGCACAACGTATTTAGGTAACACCATTGGAGTTCACGCACCAGGAATTAAGGATCTACCAACAACTGTAAAAGTTGCTCATCAACTTGTTCGTGCGCATGCACTTGCATCGAGTGCCATCAAAAGAAAAGCGCCAAAGGCAAAAGTTGGTGTAGTCCTCAATCTTGGAGATCAAGTTCTGCTTGGAGAATCAACCCCGCAAGCCCAAAAGGATTTACACACTGTTGATGGATTAGTAAATCGCTGGTGGCTACAAGGGATGCTTCAAGGAAAATATCCAGTAGATATTCTCGATATTTTCGAAGAACTGACAGGAATTCGACCTGATGAAAAAGAGATTGCCGATACATCCAATGGACGTGATTGGGTAGGTCTAAATTATTATCAAGCTGGTGTATTCAAGGCCGCTGAGACTGGAATAGATGTTCATCCAGGAACCAAAGCTATTGACGGTGCACTATTTGGAGATGAAACCACTGATATTGGTTGGTCATGGACACCAGATGGCTTCAACAAAACTCTTCATTACATAAACAATATGTTTCCGCAGATTCCAATTCTGATTACAGAAAATGGTGCTTGTTATAACAATGAGCCAGGTGCAGATGGAGAAATCCACGATGATAAGCGTGAAGAGTATTTATCGCTGTATATAAGTGCAGCAGTGCGAGCACGCAGTGAAGGCGTAAACCTGATTGGTTATTACGTATGGTCACTTCTCGATAATTTTGAATGGTCATTTGGTTTCTCAAAGCGATTTGGAATCGTATTTGTAGATCTCAAGACAATGAAGCGCACTCCAAAGCAGAGTGCTCATAGTTACCGAGCGATGATTCAAAAATAGAATGTCTTTAGATTTAGTTTCACGAGTAACCTCAGTTTTCCGTGCATATGCGGCGGGAGATGCATTCGGGGTCGCTCATGAATTTCTAGATCTTCCAGTTACTCCCGTTGAGAATATTCTTTTGGAAAAACAAGGCTGGCCATATGGGGGAGTCAGCGATGACACGATGCTCACCCTTCTTACTGTTCTCACACTCTCTGAAGGTTCACCAGACCAAGCATCAGAGAAGTTTTTGAGTGAATTACGGGCAGCACTTCCGCATTTACGTGGACTTGGCCCGACAACAAAGGCGGCACTCGGTCTAGAGGTCAACGCTCACGAGACTCATTTAGTGGGAATGACTAATGGCGCCATGATGAGGTGCGCATTAGTCGGAATGGCATTTAGTGCCGGAGAAAATATCCAAAGAGATAAGTGGGTTCGAGTCTTAGCAAGTGCGACGCATACTTTTGAAAGTGCCATTTCCTGTGCACAAATAGCTGCGGCCTTATTTTCTGATGCTATAGAAAATGGAGATAAGAATTCAATCGAATCATTAGTAGGTACAAAAATTCCTCAGTGGGAACTTAGAGAGCAAGGTGTATCTCTAGATCCAATTGAAACGCTCTCTGCAGTTATTTATGTCGTAAAAAACTCCACATCAGCAGCGCAGGCTTATGTTCGAGCATGCGAATTAGGGGGAGATACAGATACAGTTGCAGCACTTTCAGGTGCGCTTATCACTGCGCGCAAGGGCGATACGGCTGAATTTGAAAGTATTGAATGGTTGGCAGATATTGCGTGGGAAGAAATTCCTACAATGGGTGAGGCAGTAGAGACACTTTGTGCAAGGAGAATTAAATGAGCGCACGAGTCTGGGTTGTTGGACCAATTGCCTGGGACACAGTTATTTACTTGCCATCTATGCCCGAAGTTGGAAAATTTGTACAAGCGATTCAAACTATTGAGCGCCCGGGTGGTACTGCAGCAAATGCAGCAATTGCACTTGCTACAACAGGTATTGAAACTGGTTTTGTCGCCTACTTAGGAAATGATCACCTCAGCGCAAAATTGCGCACAACTCTAGAAGATAGCGAACTCAAGCATCTATCAATTGCCACGCTAGATGGTCCGCCTTCACATGTGCTTATCTTTATTGACGAAAAAGGTGAAAGAACCATATTAGGAATTAGTCCAGATCGCTTAGATCAAGTAACTCTCAAAGGCGTTGACCTACAACCAGGTGACATTGTTGTTTTCTTGTTATGGCGTGAACATTTCGCCCTGGATTTAGCATTGGCAAAATCGAAGGGGTGTATCACAGTTGTCGGAGCTGAAGCACTGGCTCTAGGCATCTCTGCCGATATTGCAATTGGTTCGCGAGGTGATGTGGCTAATGCCGAAATTAATAAAGAACTACTAGATCGAATTCCGCGCATCGCACTAACAAATGGAAAAGATGGTGCAGATGAATACATGCAAGGAAGTCATATTCATCAACCTAGTGTTGCAACAAAGATAGTTGATACAACGGGTGCAGGGGACGCGTTTCTTGCTGGTTACATATCCGTTCTTGCTCGAGGAGAAAAAGTAGTCGGGGAAGCACTTCTAGTTGGATCGAAGTGGTCCGCCGCAGCAATTGCAACAGAATCCTCTATACCTCCACATTGGAAAGAAGTGGATAAATGAAAAGAGCACTTGTTACCGGAGCTAGCCGGGGGATTGGCAAAAAGATTGCAACAGGGCTATGCGATGAGGGCTATCAAGTAATTGCGGTATCTCGCAATCTCTCTGGCAGTGATTCACGTTTTATCAATATCGAAGGTGATATCTCTAATCTTGAATTTGTTAGTGAATTAGCTACTCGGGTTTTGAAAGATTTTGGGCATATCGATGTTTTGGTAAATGCAGCAGGTATCTTTGGTCCGATTGCACTTATGCACGAGAGCGATCCTCACGAGTGGGTCCAGACAATAATGATTGATGCAGTTGCGCCATATTTTCTAATCAATAGATTTTTGCCTGGAATGCTTGCCAACAAGTGGGGCAGAATTATCAATGTCAGTTCTGCTGCATCTCTTCACCAACCAGGACCAATCAATAGTGCTTATGGAACTGCGAAAGTTGCCCTCAATCAACTCACACGCCACCTAGCATCTGAGTTAGAAGGAACCGGAGTTACTGCAAACGTTATCCATCCTGGAGACGTAAAGACTGAAATGTGGGGAGACATCAAGGACAAGGTCGAAGAGGTAGGGGATGTTGCAATCAACTATAAGAACTGGGTTGATTGGGTGGAAGAAACTGGTGGCGATGA
>CAMBGL010000105.1 GCA_945866155.1 Bifidobacterium breve | reverse complement strand
GTTGTGCCAGAGGTGGCAACTACTGCAAATACTCGAGCGTGTGATGAGCGATGGTATTCATCGATAACTTTGCCGAGTTCACTGCCCTGCATGCGTCCCTTTTCATCAGGAGTTACTTTGATAATTTCAACATCCATTACTTGGGCAGCAGAGGCAATGGATGAATGTGCTTCTGCACTACATGCAATTGCAAAACGTGTTGTGTCAGGATATTTTGTGCGAGCTTGTGCACGAGCGACAACGAGTGCCGAAAGATTTCCAATGGTTCCACCTTGAACAAATACTCCACCGGCGCTTTGTGGCAATCCAGCAAGATCTGATAACCAGCGCAGGGCTTGGTTTTCTGCAAAGACAGCACCTGCTCCTTCTTGCCAAGAGCCGCCATAGAGTGCACTTGCACCAACAACTAAATCAAAAAGGTTTGCGTATTCACTTGGCGCAGATGGAATAAATGCAAGGTTGCGTGGATGATCTGTTGAGATACATGCTTTAGCAAGCACCTCAGTAAATACTTTGAGTGCATCTTTGCCACCCAAACCAGCTGGTGTAATTGTGTTTCCAACTTCATCGAAAAGTTCTTGTGCGCTGCGTGGTCCATCTAGTGGTGGATCGCTTTTCAATCGCTCAAGACTGTAGGCAAGAATTTCTTGCGCTAGCTCTTCGACATCTTTGGTGAACTCATGCATGTAGCGCAGTCTGCCACGTAATGGCAGACTTCTCACATGCGATTACTGCGCACATCACACCTAGGGCCAACTCTTATGGTCACCTTGGTTAGTTATCTACTCGCGCTTCGCTTTTGGTGGGAAGGGCCCTCTTATGTAATTGCCTTTACAGTCTTCTGTGGTCAACTAGTTGTGGGGTGGACCAATGATTTAGTTGATCTGCCTTTAGATCAAAAAGAGGGTCGAACTAATAAACCAATGGTTGATGGAAAACTTTCTCCAACTACTGTCAAGCGAGCTACATGGGTTGCACTAGTTTTCGTGACTCTTTTTTCTCTCTTTGGTCCTATGGGAATTATTGGTGGATCAGTTCACTTATTAGGAGTTGGATCAGGTGTTGCATATAACTTCTATTTCAAATCAAATCTTTTGTCGTTCTTGCCGTATGCAATTTCATTTGCGGCTCTTCCTGCATCAATTACATTAAGTCGAAATGAAGTTCCACAACTCTGGCTTTTGATATCTGGCTCATGCCTAGGTGTTGCTGCCCACTTTGCTAATGTGGTCAAAGATATGGAACGCGATAGAGCGGCAGGGATCATGGGGTTGCCACAGATCCTGGGTTCTAGAAAAAGTACCTTGCTCTCAGGTTTGCTTCTCTTCTTAGTTTCAATTCTGATTTATTTCGTTACTAAAACTATTCTCTTACTTATTCTTGGAGCAATTGGTTTTTCTCTACTCTTACTACCGGCAAGATTTCGATTTATTGCAGTGATGGCCTTGGCTTTACTCGATGTAATTGCTCTTGTTAGCGCTATGCCCGTTTCACCAAATTACGCAGCATAGTTGGGAAGACAAATACGTGAAATGGTGCAACTGCATACCAATAAAGTCGTCCACCAAGTCCGCGCGGACTAAAGGTTGCCTCTTGAGTAATTAGTGTTTTTCCATTTTTTTCTTCGATACTAAATTCAAGCCACGCTTTTCCAGGCAAGATCATCTCTGCATATAGTTTTAATCGGCGCCCACGTTCTAATTCTTCAACTCGCCAAAAATCTAAACTCTCACCCACGCGCAGCAAATCTTGATCTCTGCGTCCTCGTCGCAGACCAACGCCTCCAAAAAATCGATCTATTAGGCCTCGCATAAACCATAAGAAATCCGCTCCGAACCAACCATGTTCGCCGCCAATTCCCTCAATCTGTTTCCAAATTGCTTCCGCTGATTTTTCAGAGAGCACTTGGCGGTGGTCACGCAAAATAGTTTCACCAGCCCATTCTGGATCACCTTGTGCTTTTTGCCACGGCGCAGTTGGAATGCTTGCATCAGACCAACGTGTTTCAACACCATGATCTGAGATTTTTGAGAGCGCTAAACTCATTGCTGTTTCGACAGAAAGCAAACCCTCTTGTGGTGGTGGAATTAATCCATTGATGCTCTTAGCTGGATCTGCAACAACTTCACTAATCAATGATCCAACTAATGGTCTAGCAAGAGCCGTAGGTACAGGTGTTACTAATCCAATCCAAAGACTAGAAAGTCCTGGAGTAAGTACCGGAACCTTGATAATCCATCTACGAGGAAGACCGGAAAGTTTTGCAAATTTTTGCATCATGTCGGCATAGGACAAAATTTCTGGTCCGCCAATGTCATAAATTTTTCCAACTGGAGTCTTGAGTGCTGCAGCATTTTTTAGATAGTAAAGAATGTCTCGGATAGCAATCGGATGAGTTCGGTTTGAAACCCATTTCGGGGTCGTCATCACTGGAAGTCTGTGGGTAAGGTGTCGCAACATTTCAAATGATGCAGAGCCAGAGCCGATAATGATGCCTGCTCGAAGTTCCAAAACAGGAACAGATGTTGATGCTAATTCTTTTCCGGTACTTACACGAGATGCAAGATGCTTACTTATATTTTTATCATTTGCGATTCCGCCCAGATAGACAATTTGCCTTACGCCAGCGGCTTCAGAGGCTTGAGCAAATGATCGCGCCATCGTGGCTTCTATATCATCAAAAGTTTTTCCAAGATTTATTGAATGAAGTAAATAGTAAGCAGTGTGAACTCCGTTGAGTGCCTGCTCTAAATCTTTTGGGTTATCTGCATCGCCCTCACATATTTCAACCTGTGATGCCCACGGCTGGCCAATAATTTTGTATTTATCTCGCACTAAAACGCGAACTTGATAATCATTTTCTAGCAAAGTGCGAACTAAACGCCCTCCCACATAGCCCGACGCTCCAGTTACTAAATAGAGAGGCAAGTTCATGGAGTAAAGCCTAGACTTACATCATTACTTTCGCTCGTTGCAAAGGAGTACGGCCATGCCCACAGCTAAGAAACCTCGTGTTCTTATTCTCGGTGCCGGCTTTGGCGGACTAACAGCAGCGCGCGCACTAGGTAGTAGTGCGGATGTAACTCTTATTGACCGACATAATTTTCAAACATTCTTGCCTCTGCTCTATCAGGTAGCAACAGCTGGGCTGGCAGCAGACCATGTTGCCCATCCAATTCGCGGTGCATTGCGTAACCGCGGCGTGCAATTTCGAATGGGCTCGCCACTTTCTGTTGATCACAAAAACAAATCCGTGAAATTGGATAGCAGTGAAACACTTGAATTCGACCATTTAGTAGTCGCCCTTGGTTCAGCAACTGCAGATTTTGGCGTCACAGGAGTTACCGAACATGCCCTAGGCATGAAGAGCGTGCATGAAGCAATTCTTATTCGCGCTGAAGTCATGCGCAGATTTGAAGATCTATGCCGTTTCGAAGATGAGACTATTTTCTCAATCTCTGTCGTCGGTGGTGGGCCAACTGGTGTTGAGATGGCAGGCGCATTTGCTGAATTAGTGCGCGGACCTCTCAAAAATGATCAAGCGCATGCCGCTGCACATATGAGAATAAATCTGATTGAAGCGGGACCAAGACTTCTACCTATGTTTTCACCAAAATTATCTGAACGAACGAAAAAAGATTTAGAAAAACTAGGCGTCAACGTATTACTCAATACTGCAGTTGCAGAAGTAAAGCCACGTTCAATTATTGTAAAAAGCGGTGAGCCAATTCCATCAGAAGTAACAATTTGGGCAGCGGGTGTACAAGGCGAGCCAACAGCAGGAATTCTCAATCTGCCACTTGCAGGAACTCGAATAGATACCGATAACACACTACAAGTTGCTCACTATCCCCACATTTGGGCAATTGGAGATATTGCTGGATTCAAAGGCAAAGATGGAAAGTTTCTACCAATGGTTGCACCTGTTGCGATGCAACAAGGAAGATTTGTTGCGCAGCAAATTTTGCGCGTAGCGAATGGCGCAGAGCTCAAAAACTTCAAATATAAAGATAAAGGTTCTATGGCAACTATCGGTCGCAACAAAGCAATCGTTGAG
>CAMBGL010000104.1 GCA_945866155.1 Bifidobacterium breve | reverse complement strand
TAAAGAGATCTACACCGGGTGTCACAACGTGGACAGTATCTGGACATGCTTCATAAAGAGATACAAGACTTGCAGCTTCTGCATCGGTGTTGGCGGTAAGTGCGTGAGCAACTGCGGCAATCTGTGTTTCACCCTGAACGCGAATCATTGGTTCAGGAATTTCGCCTTCAGCTAAGTTCAAATTCTTGACGCGAGCCATAGTGTGCATGGTGTGAATAAGTGGAATACCAAGTTCTTTCGCAACAGGCATCGCTACTTTTCCAGATAACCAATAATGTGAATGTATGACGTCGTATTTGCGTTCACCGCTCAGGGCGACTTTGAAATCAGCACTGAGTTCTTTGAAGTGCGCAGGAATTTCTTCCTTCGTTAGGTGCATTCCTTTTTGAGGACCAAAGTGATGCACCATTACACCGGGTGAGAGTTCAACAATTTCAGGCAAATCGGCATGATCACGGCGCGTAAAGATATCTACTTCAACGCCCATTGCCGCCATACGCTTTGCACTTTCAGCAACATAAATATTCATTCCACCAGCATCGCCAATACCCGGTTGTTCAAGCGGGCAGGTATGCACCATCAACATTGCGATGCGGGGACTCATTGGATAAGGGTAACTTGGGAAAGAGCCTTTGTAATCCTAGAAAGCAGCGCGGAACTCTCCCAATACTTCGCCGCCACCTAGTACTTCCATTACTTCACCACTGAGTTCAATTCCAAAGCGAGCAAGTGCACCGACCATTATTGGGCCATCAGCACGCTGTGAACCGTCGAGAACCTTCCACGCAATAGTTCCACCATCTGGCAGAGAGGCAACCATGACTGCCTCTGCTCCACCTTTGATAAATAGTCCTGGAACTTTCTTCATCACACGAGTATCAAATGAACCTTCATAAAGAATCATTCGCGGATTAGCGATGCATGCTTCAACAATTTTCTTATGGACAGGATCTCCAGAAATTCGCATCGTGCGTGCTGCGCGAGCCATTCCCAACGTACTCATTGCAAATAGCGGTGCACCGCAGCCATCTGTACTCGTCAATTCAATCTTTTCTTCAGTAAGAATTTCGATCTCTTTCTTGATAGCAATTTGTAATGGGTGATCTGCGCTCTTATAAGTTTTTAGATCCCAGCCATTTGCAACGCAGGTAGCGAGCATTGCTGAATGTTTCCCGCTGCAATTTGCTGCAAGGGATGTTGGTGGCTTATCCCCCCATGCTTTACGAGCAATATCTGAGATTGGTCTATCTGGCGTATTCATGAGTGCATCGGCACCTAAACCAACACTTGCTAAATTTTCGAGTGCAACTTCTTGATGTTCATCTGTTCCACCATGGCTTGCACATGCAAGAGCTAGGTTGCGGCCTTGAAAATTCAAACCGTTTCGCACCATTGCAACTGCTTGCATTGATTTGATTGATGAGCGAGGAAACATTAGTGCGCGAGGTTGACCCAATTCGAGCAAGACTGAACCATCGGCATTGAGTAGCACCAGGTGACCATAGTGTTGTGATTCCACCATCCCGCTGCGCGTCATGGTGGCTAAAAGTTGGCCAGAATTCACATTGAGAGCATTCACTTTTTTACTTCCACCCTCTAGTCTCACCCTATGAAACTAACGCCTTCGAAGAAAACTACGTCTCTCATCATCTCATCTTTCATAGCGCTTTCACTTATCTCCACGCCGACAAGTGCGAACGCAGCATCGCCAAAAGCAGGTACAAAGTGCACAATGTCAGGACAAAAAGTAACGTCTAACAATTTAACGTTTACATGTACAAAATCTGGAAAGAATTTAGTCTGGTCAAAAGGTGTTAAAAACAATAGTTCAAAATCTGCACAAGCATCAGGTGGTGGATCTTCTGTAACCGAGGGCTTCCTCTGTGATCCTGCAAAAGCTATGACAGGTAAATCAAGTGCAGGTGTAACTCTTACATGCGTTAAGGGACAGGATGGAAAATCTGCATGGCGTCAAGCAAGCCAAGGTGGCGGTGGAGAACAGGGAAAAGGTGAAGGACAGAGCCAGAGTTCGGGAGCTACCGGTAACCAATTAGGTTCATCGTGTAGTAAAGAGGGTGAAATTGAATGGAATGGATTAGTCGTCGTCATTTGTAAAAGTGGGAAGGTGCGCTATGCACTATCAGCCGACTTTCCAAAGACTCCTAATGGTGGATATACAAGTAGACCTGCTTGGTATCCAACACTGACTCAAGTATTGGGCGGTGGAAATTCTGCAGAACCAAAATGCTCACCGAGTTCAATCAAATTCACGAAACCCGTTGTACCGCTAGATAAAATAGTTGCGTCTATCCCTTATGGAATGATGATTAGTGGGCACGTAACCCCTATTGACCATGCTTATTTTGGTATCACTTCCCTTGCTAAATCTAAATCAGAACGCACAGAAGCCGATTGGGTATCGGTTACCGCACCCGGCGACGGAACGATTACTGAACTATCAACTCTTGGTGCACCTGATACAAATCGAGTAACAATCAACCATGGTTGCAATCTCTATTCGGTCTATATGGTTTTGAATAAGCCAAGTGGTGTACTTGCCAAATATGTCGATGAGCTTGCCGCTAAAGGATTCGTAAGCCTGAATGTGAAAGTAAAGGCCGGCGATGAATTTGGACGCCAGCGCGACAACATGTTGGATTTCAATGTCTTTGATGGCACGCAATGGTTACCTGGTTTTGCAAATCCTGCTTCCTATCTATCCATGGAAACCTGGAAGCCTTACACAGCAGATTTCTTACCTTTCTTTAGCGATGATATCCGTAGTGGAATTGAAAAATGGATGCAGAAAACATCTTCTCCACGTGTAGGCAAAATTGATCATGATGTGATTGGTGCAGCATCCGGTAACTGGTTCCTTGATGGCACTTTTGGTTATGGTGGTAATTTCAATTCAGTCTATGAAAAAGCAACATCAACTGTTGGTGGCGGACAAGTTGAAGGTAAGAATGATTATTCATGGAGCCATTTAGCAATTGCGCCGCACGAAGTTGATACTTCTCAATGGATTTTTTCAACTGGATGGTTCAACGACCCAAAGGGCGATTCTGTACAAGCATTATTAGTTATTGGCTCTGGCCAAGTTACTCCAGATAAATTGACCTCAGCATCTGGGGCAATCACTTATCAGCTCGCGCAAATCTCTTATCAAGAACCAGCTGGCTCACCTGCGCGCTCTGCGGGTTCAATGGCGCCATGGGCAGTGGGTTACAAAGTTGTTGGAGGCTCGAATAAGGGCAGCGTTACTCTGCAAGTAAATGCTGATGGCTCACTCAGTCTTGAAATTGGTTCGAGTGGAAAGCGTACGTATCGCCGCTAACTAATCCGTTTGGCGCTCTAAGCTCGACCAGATATGTGCTTGCAACTCTTGTCCCTCTGCTGCCATGTCATATGCAAAGAAGAGTTCACCTGCAACGAGTCCGTATAAGCGAACTCCTGCCGTAACAATCTTTGCTGTTGGCGCAGAATATCCCTGATCCATAACTAGTTGAATCTTTGGACCATCGAATTGTCCAACCCAGCCTTCAGTAATTCCCGTGTTATGTGAAAAATTTACTTCTAAAACATTATTCGGTTTTGCGCGCCAGAATCCAACTTCAGATGCACCGGGACGCACAACTTCACCTTCGGCATCGAGAATCCATGAACGTGAATAGTAATTAAGGAATGGTCGGCCATCGTGATTGAAAACAACTTCCTGCGCGAATTCAAAGGCAGGCACATTGGGATATTCACCACGCCCTTTTCCGCGCCACGTTCCAACTAGCCAAGCAAGTGGATTGAGATCTGGATGTAAACCTTCTGGAATTGTAAAAACCACTTAGAGTCTGCCCCTCTTGTAATCACGCGATGATCGCGCCTGACTTTGACGTCCTTTGAATGCATAAATAATGAGTGCAACACCCAACACAATGGCTACGAGGCCAAGAATTATTGAGGTTGCGAGCTCCATGCCTGTAAGCCTACGCCATAGAGAATTGCCTTAGAGTTATGCCATGTCGCGCAGCACTAACTTAGTCATCAAATTAGCCAGTGGGGTTGAAGCCCCTGAACGATTAGC
>CAMBGL010000103.1 GCA_945866155.1 Bifidobacterium breve | reverse complement strand
CGATAATCTAGATCCATCAGTAACTATCGATGTTGTCCGCGATAAGCCACGCGCACTTCCTGCTGGAGATATTGCTGCGCTCAATGATTCTTTTGGTTTCGGTGGCCACAATGTTGTATTGGTCTTTAAGTCCTTATAACCATGACTACTGATCCGCGCGATCCACAGCTGCGCATTGAGCACTTGCTCGACCCTTCCACAATTGAATTACTCACTCCACGTGATTCTTCAGGAATGATTGCTGCAACTGGCGCCATCAAAGGAAATCGCGTCGTTGTATTTGCTTCCGATGCAACGATTCAAGGTGGTGCGCTAGGCGTTGAAGGTGCACGCGTCATTGTTAGTGCATACCGCGAAGCGATGGCAACACAATTACCAATTATTGGTTTGTGGCATTCAGGTGGAGCACGTTTGCGCGATGGTGTTTCATCGCTCAATGCCTTCGGTGAAGTTTTTCAATCCATTATTTTGGCAAGTGGAAAGATTCCCCAACTCTCATTAGTTCTAGGGCCTACGGCTGGCGGCGGTGCATATGGCCCTGCAATGACAGATGTTGTTGTACTTGCACCTGAAGGAAGAATCTTTGTAACAGGTCCTGATGTTGTAAAAAGTGTTACAGGTGAGAAAGTTGATATGGAAGGACTTGGCGGTCCAGATGCACATCGAAAAAATAGCGGCTTAGCCCACCTCATTGCGCAGACAGAAGATCAAGCATTTCAAATGACTCGCGATCTCGCTTCACTCTTTGCTAATCAAGGCCACATCAATACAAAAATTGATGACTTTGATTTAGCGCCACTCGTTGCTGCAACTAATCGACGAACATATGAAGTTACGCCCCTAGTGAATGCGATCTTGGATGGCGATGGCGAAAAACTAGAACTTTTAAAGATGTGGGCTGAAAATATGACGACGACACTTGGTCGACTAGGTGGTCGCACCGTTGGTGTTATCGCTAATAATCCTCAGCACTTAGGTGGAGTTCTAGACTCTTCAGCAAGTGAGAAAGCGGCGCGCTTTGTGCGCACATGCGATGCATTCGGTATCCCACTTATCGTTATTGCAGATGTTCCTGGCTTCTTACCTGGTGCTGGCCAAGAATGGGAAGGCGCTGTACGACGCGGCGCAAA
Organism: Bifidobacterium breve; assembly: GCA_945866155.1. Taxonomy (GTDB): domain Bacteria; phylum Actinomycetota; class Actinomycetes; order Nanopelagicales; family Nanopelagicaceae; genus Planktophila. Next base: position 2,951 of record CAMBGL010000103.1, on the reverse strand, counting down.
ACTTCTTCATGCATTTGGCGAAGCAGTTGTTCCACGCATCACTTTGATTACGCGCCGCGCTTATGGTGGTGCCTATGTTGCAATGAATTCAAAAGCACTTGGCGCGACAAAAGTGTTGGCATGGCCAGATGCCGAAGTCTCTGTGATGGGCGCTGTTGCTGCAGTTCGCGTATTGCATCGTCGGTTACTTGCAGACTTACCTGAAGATCAGCGCGAATCTATGGAGTTAGAACTTGCTGCAGAACATGAAAAAGTATCGGGCGGAGTTGCGCGAGCTATTGAAATTGGCGCAGTAGATGAAATTGTTCAACCACAACATTCACGAAGAGTGATTGCCGAAGCAATTGCACTTGCTCCACATCGTCGTGGAAATCACGGCAATATTCCGCTCTAATTCTCACTTTTACTTCTGAAGGCGCAGTGATACGGTCACGCTATGAAATTTACTGATGGCTTCTGGCTAATGCGCAAGGGTGTCAATGCTAAATATGCACTCCATCCTCACCGAATCCAATCAGAGAATAACTCCGTAAAAGTTCTTGCAGCAACGAAAACTATCAATCACCGTGGAGATGTACTCAACGCTGCAACCCTGACAATGTTTATGGATTCACCTCTTGCTGATGTTATTCGAATCAAGGTTGTTCATCATGCGGGAGGAGATGCGCCTATTCGTTTCACTCTAGATGAGAGCGCTCCAAAGACTACTTTCGTAGAAGATGAGAAGAGCGCGCAATTTAGTACCGGAACCCTTACTGCAAAATTGCATAAGGGCAAGAAATGGAATTTGGAATTTCTGGCGAATAATAAGGTTGTTACGACTCAGGGTGAGAAGAGCTTTGCCAGTATTGATAGCGCCGATGGCAAGCACTACGTAAATGTTCAGATGGGCCTAGGTGTTGGAGAAAGTGTTTATGGTTTAGGTGAGCGCTTTACATCTTTTATCAAAAATGGCCAGAGCGTAGATATCTACAATGAAGATGGTGGAACATCGAGTGAGCAGGCTTATAAAAATATACCTTTCTATATAACTAATGCTGGCTACGGCGTCTTTATCAATCATGCAGGTCGCGTTTCGATGGAGATCGCAAGTGAGGCAGTAGAGCGAGTTCAGTTCTCCGTCGAAGGTGAAGAACTCGAATACTTAGTTATTTATGGTCCAACACCAAAAGAGATTCTCAAGAAATATACGGCGCTCACTGGACGCGCACCAGTTGTACCTCATTGGTCATTTGGTTTATGGCTTTCAACATCATTTGTTACCGATTACGACGAAGCAACCGTAACCTCTTTTATTGAAGAGATGAAGAGCCGTGATATTCCACTGAGTGTTTTCCATTTCGATTGCTACTGGATGCGCGAGTTTGAGTGGAGTAACTTCCAATGGGATCCACGCGTATTTCCAGATCCAAAGGCAATGCTCACTCGCTTGAAGAGCCAAGGTCTACATATTTCATTGTGGATCAATAGCTACATTGCACAAGAGTCTCCACTTTTTATTGAAGGTAAAGAAAATGGTTATCTACTCAAGCGAGCCGATGGATCAGTGTGGCAATGGGATTTATGGCAAGCAGGTTTAGCAGTTGTAGATTTCACAAATCCTGCTGCACGTGATTGGTATAAATCAAAGCTGCGTGCACTCCTTGATTTGGGAGTTGATGCTTTTAAGACTGATTTCGGCGAAAGAATTCCAACTGATGTCGTCTACTTTGATAATTCACACCCAGGCGATATGCATAACTATTACACGCTTCTCTATAACCAAACTGTTTTTGAACTCTTGCAGGAGCGCAATCCTAAAGATGCGATCGTCTTTGCTCGCAGCGCAACAGTTGGAGGTCAGAAATATCCAGTGCACTGGGGCGGAGATAATACGTCCTCATTTGAATCAATGGCAGAGACATTGCGTGGCGGTTTGAGTTTGGGTCTGAGCGGTTTTGGATATTGGAGCCATGACATTGGTGGCTTTGAGGGAACTCCAGATCCTGCTGTCTTCAAACGATGGTTGCCATTTGGTCTCTTGAGTTCGCATTCGCGTCTGCATGGAAATGAATCAGTACGTGTTCCATGGATATTTGATGAAGAGGCAGTTGATGTAACTCGCAAATTCACAAAACTAAAGGCATCTCTTATGCCTTATCTCTATAGCGTTGCACACGAAGCACGCGACTTAGGTCTGCCTATGGCTCGCGCGATGCTTATTGAATTTCCAGAAGATCGCACATGCCACTTTCTCGATCAGCAATACATGTTTGGCTCATCCTTACTTGTTGCACCGGTATTTAGTGCATCCGGTGAAGTTGAGTTCTACTTACCCGCTGGCACTTGGACTAACTTCTTTACAGGGGCACAGATTGTTGGTCCACAATGGGTAAAGGAAAAGCACAGCTTTGATTCACTGCCACTCTATATTCGTGAAAAGTCAGTACTCGTACTTGGTCGCAATGACACCTTTGATTACGACTACCAGAGCGCTACAGATATTCGTGGATACGCACTTGCAAAAGGTGAGAGTGCATCAACAATTATCTATAGCCATCTAAACGATAAAGCTAAGACGGTAACTGTTACAGGTTAGTTAGTTTTGAATGTAACTGAAACTGTTGACGTAATTGTCTTATCGATAGATGAAGTGTCATAAGCACCCATATCTGATGTCATTGTTGAGTCAGGTGTAGTGACTTGGAAAGGTCCACTCTTCACACTCATAACAGCGCCCACTGATCCACCCACTGCCTTTGTTAGGGCCTCTGCGCGAACCTTTGCATCTTGCATTGCCTCACCTAATAACTGTGGGCGAAGGTCAGCAAGGGTTGAAACATAATATTGAGGTCCGTAGTTATTTACTGGAACTCCACTTTGCAACAGTGTTCCTATTCCTTGGCTCAACTTAGAGATGAGTTGAACATCAGTAGAGCGAATGGTGACATCGCGAGATGCTCGATAAGAAA
>CAMBGL010000102.1 GCA_945866155.1 Bifidobacterium breve | reverse complement strand
AATTTGAGATTGACCTTCAAATAATGAGCGGCGACGAAGAAGCACGAATGACATTTCTTGCAGCGCGTCGCTGGTTGGGTTGGTCTGCAGGGCGCTTACTTGTAGTTGATATCGGTGGAGGATCACTAGAAATTGCAATTGGTGATGATGAGCACCCAGATGCAACGATTTCTTTGCCTCTTGGTGCAGCAAGACTTACAAGAGATTTTCTCAAAGGAGATCCATTTTCTCCAAAGTCAATCAAAAACCTCGAAACCTATGTAGATGAAGTTTTGCAAGACTCACTTCCTTATGAAATCAAATTACATAGCGCAGATCACTTTGTAGCTACGAGTAAAACTTTTAGAACTCTTGCTCGTATCGCAGGTAATAGCGATAACGCAAAGAGATTACAAACAAGAAACCTTCTTACTTTGACTCCTAAGTTGGGAGAAATGAGTAATGAAGAACGCGGAGAACTCCCTGGAGTTTCATCGAGTAGGGCTAGCCAAATTCTTGCTGGTTCAATCGTTGCTCGTGCAATCCTTGAAAAGCTACAACTTCCAGAAGTGGAGATATGTCCTTGGGCTCTTCGCGAAGGCTTAGTACTTCGCTGGCTCGATTGGATGGAGCGCTAAGCCTTTACTTGTGGCCTTTCAACGCTATCAATTGCAATGATTTCACCATCTCGATGATGCAGAACCCAAGAGTCTCCTGGTTCAAGTTTTCCATCTAATTGTTTGAAATTCTTCTTACCAATGAGTTTCTTGAGCAACTTTGGCAATATTGGATTATGGCTACAAATAATTGCCGCTTCGCCTCTGTTGAGCAAATCCTGAGCATAATCAAGGGCTGCTTCTTTATCTTTGGCATATCGATACTCACTCAAATCAACTGAAAAGATTGGATTGAGTTGCATCGTGCGAGACATCTGTTCAATAGTTTCAATGCAGCGCATCGCATCCGATGAATGTATCTCCTTGATTGCATATGGAAAATAGAGTGGAAAGAGTCTCTTCGCTTGTAACTGGCCAACATGTGAGAGTGGGCGATCACCGTCATCGCCATCCCAGTCTTCACGCTTGATTGCCTTTGCATGTCGCAATAGAACTAACGCTTGTGTGCCGACGCCAAACTCTAAAAAGAAATCTACTATTGAGCGATCATCATCAAGGGTTAACTTCTTCTTTGCAGCCGTTGGCTCTAACCATAAAATTTCATCGACTTCATTTTTATCTGGCTCACCGAATGGCGCATCGCTTGCTTTTGCGCTCCAATACTTCACAACCTTCTTCTCATTACCTACGCGATAAATAGCTTCACCAATTTCTGGCCCGAAGATTGGCGTTACACCTGTCTCTTCTAGAACTTCACGGAAAGCGCATCCAATATGGCTCTCGCCACTTTCTAACTTACCTTTTGGGAGCGACCAGTCGTCGTATCGAGGCCTATGGATGATTGCAATTTCAATATCTTTTCCTTTTGAGTAGCGCCACAAAACTGCTCCTGCAGCCTGCACAACAACTTCTTCACTCATAGCTATCTCGCTCTCAAAAACTTATCGATTGTTACCGCCTGAACATCACGCAAGCCCTCACTGCGTCTTGTCCAATTCGTTTTTTCTAGTGTCCAGCCGCTACTTTCTTGCGAGAGACCTTCGATCAGAATTTGATCGAGTGAAGAGATGTGCCCCGTATCTTGGATGCGAACCAAGCTCTCGACTCGGCGATCTAGATTTCGGTGCATCAAATCAGCGCTTCCGATCCAATACTCATCATTTCCACCATTGACGAAATGGAAGATTCGAGAATGCTCTAGAAATCGACCCAAGACGGAACGAACGCGAATATTATCTGAAACTCCTGAAATGCCGGGCTGGAGTGCGCAAATACCTCGGATTAGTAGCTCAATCTTTACGCCACTTTTAGATGCCTCATAAAATTTCTCAATAAACTCTTCATCTAATAGTGAATTTAGTTTGAATCTAATACCTGCTGGCTTACCAGCTTTTGCATTAGCAATTTCGATATCAATTTTCTCAAGTAATCCACTTCGAAGTGTTCTAGGTGCTACTAACAATCTCTTATATGTTGACTGAGGAGCAAAGCCTGATAATTGATTGAATAACTTTGAAAGATCATCAGTGAGGACAGGATCGGCGCTAAGAATTCCTAAATCTTCATACATGCGCGCAGTCTTTGGATTGTAATTTCCTGTTCCGATATGGCAATAGCTTCGCAAGCCATCTGCTTCATCGCGAACAACTAATGAAAGCTTTGCGTGAGTTTTCAGACCCATAAGTCCGTAAACAACGTGAACTCCTGCGGCTTCAAGTTTGCGGGCCCATCGCACATTTGCTTGCTCATCAAAGCGAGCACGGATTTCAATAACAGCAAGAACTTGTTTGCCTGCCTCAGCAGCTTCAATGAGCGCTTCAATAATTGGTGAGTCACCCGATGTGCGATACAAGGTTTGTTTGATCGCTAACACACGAGGATCTTCTGCAGCGCTTTGAAGGAATTGCACGACGGATGAAGTAAATGATTCATAAGGATGGTGAAGGAGAATTTCACCTCTTTTTATCGCTGAAAAGAAGCTTTCTGGCTCTTCAATATCCACCTCAGCTAAAGCCTGCGCAGTACGTGAGCGAAATGCAGGAAACTTGAGATGCGGTAAATCTAAATCCGCTATTCGATTGAGATCGGTGAGGTCGAGAGGCGTAGCGACAGAAATGATATTTTCTTTATCGATAGAAAGTTCCGCAGCTAAAGTTTCAAGAAGCGCCTTATCAATTCCTTTTTCAATCTCAAGGCGTACTGGTGGTCCAAAGCGACGGCGCAAAAGTTCTTGCTCAAGGGTGAGTAGTAAATCCTCTGATTCTTCTTCTTCAATTTCTAGATCTTGATTTCGCGTGATTCGGAAGGTGTAGTGATCTTCAATAGCCATGCCTGGAAAAAGTTCCTGAAGGTGAATGGCAATGACTTCTTCTAGTGGAATAAATCTGGTTGAGCCCGCACTATTTGTTGGGATGAAGCGAGAAAGAATTGGAGGAACCTTGACTCTGGCAAAGAATTGTTCACTTGTCTTTGAATTCTTTACGATAACTGCAAGGTTGAGGGATAAACCAGAGATGTATGGGAATGGGTGTGAAGGGTCAACAGCTAATGGAGTTAGTACTGGAAATATTCGATCGCTAAATAATTTTGAAACATAGCCACGCTCATCTTGATCAAGCTGATCCCAGGTGACAATTCGCACATTCTCTTTCTCGAGTGCGGGCACAATGCTTTGATGAAACGCATGTGAATGTCGATTCATCAACGCTTCAGTTTTTTCTGATATCTCTTTCATGAGCTCGCGAGGAGTATGTCCAGCAGTATTTTTCGTGGTCACCCCAGCTTGCAATTTGCGATGGAGGGATGCAACGCGAACCATAAAAAACTCATCTAGATTCGAGGAGAAGATGGTAAGAAATCGCACTCTCTCTAATAGCGGGAGTGATTCATCTTCAGCCATTTCAAGCACGCGTTCATTGAAAGAGAGCCAACTAACCTCTCGATCCGTCAGAAAATCCATAGTCACAGACTCCCCTATGTAGATGAACGAAAGGTAACCAGTGGGCGACCTAGGTACATATCGTCCCATGGTCTAGCCGACCGAAATTCGCCTGATAGGCGCTTGGACTGAGAGACTTCACTCCTGCCATCACAGTGGCGCGCGAAAAGAAGGAGTTCCGTGTGATTTCTAGATATTGGACCAGCCCTGAAACAACAGGAATTAATCGCTTACCAATGCTCAACATTGAACATCTCGAGAAAATTTCACTCGATGGCATATGGCGCTTTCAATTATTAGCAAGTCCAACAGATACATCACACAAAAAGTGGAGCAAAATTGAAGTCCCTGGACTTTGGACAATGCAACCACATAGCGAAATCTTTTTTGATAAACCAATATATACAAATGTTCAAATGCCTTTTGGTGAGCAACCACCCAATGTTCCAGAACTAAACCCAACTGGAATTTATGAGCGAGATTTTGAGGTTCCATCAGCCTGGAGTGGCAAGAGAATTGTCTTGCATCTCGGTGGCTACGAATCTGTCGCCCTTATTCATATCAATGGCAAAGAAGTTGGCCT
>CAMBGL010000101.1 GCA_945866155.1 Bifidobacterium breve | reverse complement strand
TGACCATAGCAAGTGATGGATGCAACTGAACTTGCTCTAGGCCATGATAAATAGTGGTGTGAAGTTCGCATTGAACACCATGAGCCTCTGCTAAGTGCGCTGTCTTCATAACGGCAGTAATTCCTCCGCGCCATGAGACGTCAGTGCGCACGATATCGACGATACCTTCGGTGATGCAATGAGCGACGCTGTAATGGTTGCCAGCGATTACTTCAGTGCCACAGATTGGAATATCTAATTTTTCTCGCAGTTTTTTAAGTCCATTGAGATTGACATCGAGGAGTGGCTCTTCAAGCCACTTATAACCAAGACGCTCAAGTTCACGCCCTGCCTTCAACGCATCTTCATACGAAGCCATAATCACGGGATCGGCCATCAAGGTGAAATCATCGCCCACAGCTTCGCGCACTGCGCGGTAGCAGGCGATATCTAAATCTAAGCCTCCTGGTGGGTGAAGTTTATAGCCGCGATAACCCTTAGTTTTAACTTCTAGAGCTTGCTTTGCATAATCTTCAGGACCAGGTAGAAACATTGATGAGACGTATAGAGGAACTTTTTCACGAGCAGCGCCGAGTAATTTATAAACAGGTTGGTGAGCCATCTTTCCCACAATGTCCCAACATGCATTATCAAATGGTGCATAAGAATAAATTGGAACGTGATTCCATCGGCGATCAAAGAGTTCGAAATCCTTCATATTCTTTGCAGAATTATGTGGACTGCGACCAATAAAGAATGGCTTTACCTGAGACATCGTGGCAGCAGCAGCTTTCGCATCGAGTGCTCCAAAACCAAATGATGTTCCTTTGACCCCATCAGATGTTGTCAGAGTAATGACTGTGAAGTCAGGGCGTGAGCCACCAGGGAGTTGTACGGCACTGACAGCGTCGAGTGTGTTGAGTGCATCGCCACCGCGGCATGCGCGGATCTCTATATCTGTTATTACTGTCATTTATTGAGCGCCTTTGCTGCTGGAGAGAATCGGTCTAGTGAGGATTGAATGTGTTTTTGCATCGCACTCTTTGCACCTTTGTCATCGCCGGTACAAATTGCATTGGCAATAGTTTCATGTTCTTTGATTGTTAATTGACCTTGACCAGTTTGGTAGTAACGAAAGAATAGATCTTCAACAAATTTATCTTTTGGCTTATCGTCAATAAGATTACTTTGAGAGGCCAAAAAGAGACGAAAAAGATGTAAGTGGCAGTGAGTGCGCTCAAAAGATTCAGTGACAGATTCGTTGCCAGATATACGGGTAATAAGAGAGTGGAAACGTGCATCATGCTCGATAAATGCCTGAACTTGCTGGCTCTCACTGAGTTTGAGCGCAGTCTTCGCACTCTGCATCTCTGCTTTGAGGGCTGCAATACCGACTGCATCAATTTTGTGTGCTGATTGTTCTGCAGCCCATGGTTCAACGAGTAAGCGAAACTGGAATAGATCATTGAATTGTTTTACTGTGAGTAAATTAGTTGTCGAATAACCCTTGAGTGCCTCTTTTGCAATCAGGCCATCAGATTCTAAACCCGCTAGCGCTTCGCGGATAGGAGTTTGAGAGACACCTAGTTTCAATGCGAGTGCATCAATATTTACTTTCGCCCCTGGTGCAATTTCATGAGTAAGAATCATTGCTTTGACCATGTCGTACGTTTCATCAGAGAGAACAGAGCGCCGTGGACCTTGTGCAACAGGTTGAACTTTGCGTGGCATGAGCTTCTCTCGAATTAGTTAGGGAAATTACTTAGGTAAACGCAAACCTTGCATGCCGCCGTCAACAGCTAATGACGTACCAGTTGTCGATGCTTGTAGCGGATTAGCTAAATAGAGAATAGCGCGTGCAACTTCGTCTGCTGAGACAAGGCGACCCATTGGCTGGCGTGCCTCAAGTGCTGTGCGCTGTGCGGCAGGATCTGCAGCTTGTGCCAGTAGTCGGCCTACCCATGGAGTATCTGCTGTTCCAGGATTGACGCAGTTGACTCTAATTCCCTCTTTTACAAAATCAGCAGCCATGGCAAGTGTGAGTGATTGGACAGCACCTTTACTTGCACTATATACAGCGCGAAGTGGAAGACCTGCAGTTGCTGCAATCGAACAGGTATTTACAATGGCGGCTGATTTACTCTTGCGCAAAAATGGAAGAGCGGCGGAGGAAATTCGACTAATGCCAACAACGTTTATGTTGAGAACTTTTAGCCATTCCTCACTTGTTGAATCTGCAACGCTACCAATTGCACCGATTCCTGCGTTATTGATGACAATGTCAATTACTTGCACTTTTTGTGCAATCTCTTTGAATGCAGCAGTAACGCCGTCATCGCTCCCAACATCGCATTTCACAAATGTTGCAACAGATGCCATGGCACCTTCGCTAAGGTCTAAACCAAATACATGAGCGCCTTCTGCTTTGAGCATAGTTGCAACCGCTAATCCAATTCCAGATCCAGCTCCTGTAACTACGGCGTTGAGACCCTTGAAATCTTCGCTCATTTCTTCAGCGCACCCTTCCAGTAAGTACCAGTAGGGAATAGGAATTCATCGATACTTGCTTGAAACATTTCTGCTCCAGCGCCAGGCTCTGTTGGAGCAATGTAATAACCATTGACAACATTTGTAGGAACTACAAAGTGGTTATGTAAGTGATCTACATATTCAACGATGCGCTTTGAATGATGGCCAGTAACTGCAACTGCATCAAACATGGCCATGTGTTGAACCATTTCACAAAGCCCAACTCCACCAGCGTGAGGACATACTGGAATACCAAACTTTGCAGCCATCAAGATATTTGCAAGGTTTTCGTTTACTCCAGCAACGCGAGTTGCATCAATTTGCATGACAGAGATGGCATTTGATTGAAGGAGTTGTTTGAAAATCATTCGATTACTTGCCATCTCACCTGTAGCAACAGGTGTAGGGGCAACTTCGCGTGCAATACGTGCATGTCCAAGAACATCTTCTGGGTGAGTTGGTTCTTCGATCCAACGCAGTTTGAACTCAGCGAGGGAGTTGACCCAATCAATTGCTGTATCAACATCCCAGACTTGGTTGGCATCGATTGCAATTGAGAAATCTGGACCTACTAATTCGCGCACCTTTGTGAGACGGCGGCGGTCATCTTCTTTAGATTTTCCACACTTGTACTTGATAAGAGTAAAGCCATCTGCCATTGCTTGCTTTGTTAGGTCGAGCATCTTCTCATCGCTATAGCCAAGCCAGCCGGGAGTTGTTGTATAGGCAGGCAAGCCTTTAGCGCGCAAAATCTTTTCATTCTCAGCCTTTGCGCTCTCACTTTTTTTCAAAATTGCGAGTGCTTCTGCTGGAGTGATTGCATCGCTGATATATCTAAAATCAATTGCAGCAACAATTTCCTCAGGGCTCATATCGGAGAGAAGTTTCCACAGTGGAACCTTGCGAGATTTTGCAAAGAGATCCCATAGAGCGTTGAGCACAGCGCCGATTCCCATATGGAAAACGCCAGTATCTGGACCCAGCCAACGGATCTGACTATCACTTGATAACTCGCGCGTTATTTTTCCAATATTTTTGAAAGCCTCATCTATATCCATGCCAGCAAAGCGCTCAACCAGCATCTTGATTGCCGCAATCTGTACATCGTTGCCGCGCCCAATAGTAAAGACGAGGGAGTGACCAGATAGGCCGGCTTGATCAGTATCGATTCGAAGGTAGCCAGCTGAATAATCGGGGTCAGCATTCATGGCATCAGAGCCATCGAGCATGGTGGAGGTAGGGAATCGAACATCAAAAACGTTTAGCGACGTAATTTTCGCGCCCATGTGACCTCCTTGGTAGGTCATCAAAATACTATACGAAATAGTATTTGGCTAGTAGCCTTCGGAGATATTTCCGCCAGCAAAAATAGCGTCTGAATAGAGGATTTTTCATGGCTCATAACACCAAAGTTGAGATTGCACCTGGCGTAGAGATTTCAACGATGGGAATCGGTGCTGCAACATTTGGTGGATTGTTTACTTCAATGTCAGATAGCGATGCTGTTGATGTTGTAAAGAGTGCATTTGCGCATGGAATAAATTATTTTGATACCGCGCCACATTATGGAAAAGGAACGTCAGAGCGCAGATTAGGCGCTCTGCTCAATGCATACCCACGAAATTCATACATTCTTTCATCAAAAATTGGCCGCTTACTTGTTCCAACTACACA
>CAMBGL010000100.1 GCA_945866155.1 Bifidobacterium breve | reverse complement strand
TGAACTGGGAAAGTGCGCTCTACTCCAACACCGTATGAAACTTTACGGATAGTAAATGTCTCGCGAACTCCATCGCCTTGACGACGGATAACGATTCCTTGGAAGACCTGAAGACGGCTCTTGCTACCTTCAATAACGCGAACATGAATCTTGAGCTCATCTCCTGCGCGAAATTGTGGAATGTCTTTGCGCAGTGAAGCTGCATCTACGGCATCAAGAATGTTCATTGTCGTCCTCTAATCGATACTTATTTAGGTTCAAAGCCCGGACTCGGTGGAGCCGTGCAGACTGCGTATCTTGCCACAGGAAGGGCTCTGAGCGTAAATCGGCTAAATCGCGAGCGTAGCTCTGAGCACTTTATGTAGGTGAGGACCAGCGGCCAGCGATGTTGCAGGAATGCGTCCTTCTTGGGTTGTAACAATTGCCCCTGCTTCTGTGGCAATGAGTGCACCTGCTGCAAGATCCCATTCCTTGAGGCCAGATTCAAAATAGGCATCGAGTGAACCCATTGCAACATGACATAGATCAACTGCTGCTGCGCCATTGCGACGCATATCGCGAATAAGTGGAACGAGTGCGCGCATATGTTCAACTTGAGCGATGCGATCGTCAACATCGTATGCGAAACCAGTAGCTATAAGGGCTCGATCTAATTCGATTGGATCATTGCAACGAATTGGGCGACCATTGAAAAATGCGCCACCACCTTTACTTGCATACCAGACTGAATTTATCGTTGGAGCAACGACAACTCCTACTAATGTTTCGTGAACATTTTTTGCAGCGATACTTACATTCCACCCTGGTAATCCATATAAATAGTTGACTGTTCCATCAAGTGGGTCGATGACCCACGTAATCCCACTTGTTGATTCTTTTGCAGAACCTTCTTCGGCAATAATTCCATCGCCAGGGCGAGCCTTGAGAATGGCTGAAACGATGAGTTCTTCACTTCCTTTGTCCATTTGTGTTGCAATATCAATAGCAGTCGATTTTGAAACTAGTTCAAAAGTTGCGGGACGTTTCATTAGAAAATCACCCGCTGATGAACCTATTGATTGTGCAAGTTCAAGCAACTCTTTGGTCTCAGACATATCCATAACCTTACTGCCTCACATAGAATCGCCCTCATGTTCTCGGCATATACAACCCTTTTTAGAACTCCAGGGGGAATGAAATTTTCAATTGCCGGCTTTATTGGGCGCATGCCGATATCAATGGAGGGCTTAGCCCTTATTTTTGTGGTTGTCGCTGCAAGTGATTCCTATGCACTCGCTGGTCTATTGAGCGCAATTGCTGAAATCACAAAATCAATTGCAACTCCATTTTGGTCTCGCCAAGCTGATCGATATGGACAACGTAAAGTACTTTTATTCATTGTTCCAGCGCGCACAATTTTGATGGCTTTTTTTATTATCTGCGTACTGAACTCAACACCTATTTGGACCTGGTTTCTCACAATCATTTTGGCCGAACTCACAACCATTAATGCAGGCGGCATGGTCCGTATTCGATGGCTCTATGTTTTGAATAAAACTAAAGCTGATCACCACCTCATCAATACTGCCTACTCCTACGAATCACTCATCGATGAATTTGTCTTTATTTTTGGCCCGATGATTGCCACTGTATGTGCCACTTCTATTCATCCTGCTGCCGGATTGATTGCTGCGCTTTTCTTCTTCTGTACCGGGCTTCCAGCACTTGCCTTGCAGAAAAATACAGAACCACCACTTACTCCTCGTATTGAAGGTGAACCACATCCACCTGTACTTCGAAATATTGTGGTTCAAGCAGTTGCGCTACCTACAGCAATATTGGGAGGTTTCTTTAGCTCTGTATCTATTTGCGTCGTGAGTTTCACCGAAGTTCGCAATGCGCAAGGACAGACCGGAATACTTCTTGCTCTATGGGCTGGTGGAAGCGCAGTATCTGCAATCATTTTCGGAGTTGTGAAGTGGAAATCAACGCCAGCATTTCGTTATTTGGTTACCTTATTTTCTCTGACCATACTGGCAATTCCTTTCTTATTCGTTACAAGCATTCCTCTTTTAGCTCTCGTGCTATTTATCAATGGTCTTGCAATTGCGCCAATTCTTATCACTGGATATGCCATTGTCGGAAAAGCAGTACCTCAAGCACAACTGACTGAAACATTGGCGTGGGTCACAGCTGGAATGCCAATCGGCGGTGCAGTTGCAAGTGCACTCGCTGGTTGGGTAATTGATAATCATGGTGCAGAAACTGCATTCTGGGTTCCTGTGGCCTTTATGATCGCATCACTTTGTGCCACGCTGGCCTACTTCTCAACGTATCGGGCTCTCATCAGTTACCCTCAGCACCGTGAGTGAGCTTCGAATCAACGGCCGTAGCGAAGATGGCCTCTCCCTTAATCTTTTAGATGCAGATGGAAAAGAATTCTCAGTACGTATTAATGACACTCTACGATCGACAATTAATCAACCACGGCTTGCTTCTGTTCCTGAATCAGATGAGCCTGTAATAAGTATTGCCGAGATACAACGCAGATTGCGCGCAGGAGAGTCAGTAGAAGCACTTTCTCGTGAAAATAATATTTCTTTAGAAAAGATCGAACGATTCTCTGGTCCAATTCTTCAAGAACGCGTTTACATTATTGATCAGGCGCAACAGATCGCTATTCGTAAAGAGAGCGGACGCGATCCTGTTGGTCTCCTAGGTGTAGTTATCTCTCGTTTAGCGCCACGCAATATTGATAGCGCTCAACTCGAATGGAACACATGGCGCCATGAAGATGGAACATGGACTCTAGAGCTCCACTATCCAAATTCAACTGGTCGCGGAAAAGCTCAGTGGAACTTTGACCCAACGCGGCGCACAATCAATTCACTCGATGAGAATGCGCGCTGGATGATGGGTGACGAAGCACCTGCACGCACCGCTCCAGAACATGGTCTTGTTCACACAGATGCACCTCACCCTGTTAGATCACTCGAACCAGTTGAGCCTGTGCGTGAAACACCCCGCCTTGCAGTAATTCGCGAAGAGCCAGATGATGAAGCAATCAAAGATGGAATTACTGCTAGAGCTAAAGTTCCTAGCTGGGATGAAATTATGTTTGGTATCAAGAAAGATGAAGAGTAAAACTAGTTCAACGTTGTTGTGAGTAGCGGAACCTGGCTTTCAATCTCGCTATTTCCACCATGGTGTCCCACCATCGCACCCTCTTTACCTTCACGTGATTGCTCAATGAGAACAACACCGCCTTGGGCAATTGCAATTACTTCACCCATTCGATCAAATGATTCTTGTGATATTTGGCTACCAAAGAGTTGAGCCTCAATAGCCTCTTCTCGTGTAAACACTTGCGCATCTTCTTTGAGAAACTCACGCCATTGCATTGCAACTTCATCACGAGCCGCTTTGCTATCGCGTGAGGGATCTAGGTACAGGTGTCGAGCACGAGGTTCACCAGCAATGACAGATATTGCCTCTGATAGAGGATTGTCGATACCAATAACTATCTTCTTCGTAGCGCTGACCATTCCGTGATCTGCTGTAAGCCATATTCGAGTTTTACTTGGTAGTTCTTTCACTAAGGATGCGTACATCGCATCAATCATGGACAGTGCAGCAATCCATTTTTCAGAGCCAACTCCATCACTATGGCCTGCAACATCTAAATCATTGACATAGAGATAAACAAAGGAAGGTGTTGGTTTGAGTGCAGCCTTAGTTTCGGCGATCATGTCAGCGGCGATATTTGCACCTAGATACTGTGCGCCACGAAATACTGCACGGGTAAAACCAGAATTTTCATATCTCTTTGCTGCCACATGCGAGACTGATATTCCAGCTTCGGAACCTTTTTCAAAAAGCGTTGGAACTAATTGCCAATTTGAGGGATCAACTCGTTCATCCCACTTGAGTGCGTTGAGGATTCTCCCTCCACTTCGTGGAACTTGAACTGTGTAACCGAGCATTCCATGAACACCTGGTAGTTCACCTGTTGTCAGTGTTGCCAAACTCGTTGCAGTAGTAGATGGGAACGAAGTCTTAATGGTTGCAAAATTATGTAATCTAGAAATTGCAGGAGCAAATTCGCCATACTTTTCAATTGCATCTGCGCCAAGACCATCGATTAGAAAGAGTAACTCGCGGCCGCCAGGGCTCTCCCCCATCCCAAGAAAATCCTGTGCGCCATCTAAAGA
>CAMBGL010000099.1 GCA_945866155.1 Bifidobacterium breve | reverse complement strand
GTAGTCGTAGAGGGTTACTTGCATTTAGATCGTGAATGGAGCGCTGGAGATTCAGTCGAACTCACACTTTCAATGGCTGCGGAATTTATCGCTCCAAATCCACGCATAGATGCATCACGCGGATGCGTCGCAATGCGCCTTGGTCCCATTATTTATGCAATTGAGCAAGAAGATGTTCAAGATTCAAAAATGAATATTGAAGATTTTGTTGTTGATGCATCTAAAAAACCTGCAATCAAATATATCAATTTTCCAATTCACGGCGCAACGAAGGCACTAACACTTAGTGGTGGATACCTGCACGCGCCCAACCCGCAATCCCCTGCTTACTTTGCTCATGGGCAGAAAATGAATATTCAGACAGCTAGCGCAATAGCGATCCCTTACTTCCTGTGGGGAAATCGTGGCTTCGGGGGAATGCGCGTGTGGGTGCCTGAATCGTAAGGAAGAAGTAAAGGTAATACTCAAAACTACAGAAAGGTTGTTTCGGCATATGAACAAAAGAAAACTCGTTGTA
The DNA here is from genome assembly GCA_945866155.1 of Bifidobacterium breve. Taxonomy (GTDB): domain Bacteria; phylum Actinomycetota; class Actinomycetes; order Nanopelagicales; family Nanopelagicaceae; genus Planktophila. Next base: position 3,746 of record CAMBGL010000099.1, on the reverse strand, counting down.
AAAACAGTTGCGGTAGTACTTGCACTTACTCCGTTCCTTGCTCTTACATCAAACGCAAATGCAGCCAGTCCAATTACTTTGACATTCTGGTCACGCCCACAAGGCGAAAATGGCGGAATTGTTAAGCAACTAGCTGATGCATATAACGCAACACATACAGAAACTCAAATTAAAATCACAATCATTCCAGCGAATGATTTTGTGACTAAAGTTGCAACTGCTTATACAAGTGGTGAAGGCCCAGATCTAACTTCTGTTGACTTGATCTATGTTCCATTCTTGGCAGCAGCAGGTGCTCTAGAAGATCTAAGCAGCCTCGTAGCTAGCCTTCCATATAAAGATAAATGGGATCCTGCTCACGTAAAACTAAGTATGTATAACAAGAAGTGGTACTCAGTGCCTTTCACCGGTGATGCATCTGCATTGTTCTACAACAAGGATCTCTTCAAGAAGGCTGGCCTAGATCCAAATAAGGGACCTGCTTCTTATGCAGAGGTTATCAATGCTGCTAAGAAGATCACAGCACTTGGTGGAGGCAACAAGGGCTTCTACTTCTCAGGTGCATGCGCAGGTTGCCAGGTCTTTACATTTGCTCCAGCAATCTGGGCATCAGGTGGAGACATGTTCGGCCCAATTGGTGAACCAAAGTTCAATGATCCAAATGTGGCTGCAGGTCTTCGCTACTACAACACCATGTGGAAGAATGGTTATGTTCCAGAAGGTGCTAAGACAGATGATGGAAAGAACTTCGCAAGTATGTTCTACAGTGGAAAAGTTGGAATGCAGGTTTCAGGTTCATTTATGATTCCTGAGCTAGTAAATAACCACAAGGACATCAACTTCGGAATCGTTCCAATCCCAGGTCCAAAGAAGGGTCAATCTTCATCATTCAACGGCGGAGATAACATGGCACTTCTCAAGGGTGCTAAGTACCCAGAAGAGGCACGCGAATTCCTCAAGTGGGCAACTAATGAGGGCCAGAAGATATTGGCTCAACAGAAAGTGCTTCCAACTCGTATGGATATCGCAAAGTCAGATTATGTTCCACAAAACCCTTACTTCAACGTCTTCTATAAGGCTGCACAAGTAGGAGTTGCGCCATGGTCAACCGTTTATCCAGCAATGGTGAACGATGCAAACGGTCCATGGTCACGTCTGATTACAACAACAATCTTTAGTGGAGAAATCGCTAAGGGTGTTTTAGCAGCACAAAAAACTGCTGAAAAGATATACAAAACAGCTAAGAAGTAAGAAAATACCATCGTAACGGTGCCGGCTCTTACGCAAGTGAGAGCCGGCATTCACACACCAAAACGAGAGGAATGAAATGTCAGCAATCAAGTCACTGACAGCGAGAAGTAGTTACGCTGGAAAAAAACGTTTCAGCCTTTCGGGTGGCTTTCTTTTTGTACTTCCTGCAATGATTTTTGTATCAATGTTCTTTTTATGGCCTCTATATAGCCTGATTATGATGTCATTTCAGGATTACCCGCTCCTTGGTGATCCTACTTGGATTGGTCTTGATAACTATAAAGAAGCCTTTACTGACGATGAATTCAAGGGTTCATTCAAAATTACAATTATTTATACTTTGATTGTTACCCCTCTCTTATTTATCACAGGGCTGGGTTGCGCTTTATTGATCAAGGGCACAAGCCGTATCTCCATATTTTTTAGAACCATATTCTTCATTCCAGTTGTAATCGGTTTTGGTTCTGCTGCTTTCTTGTGGTTCTGGTTTATAAACCCTGACACTGGATATTTACCTCAGATTATGCGTGATCTTGGCCTAGGAGATATGAAAGAGTCCTGGACTGCAACAATGCCGTTGGCTTTGATCATGGTGGTTCTCATGGTTGTTTGGAAATTCACAGCATTTCAAATGATTGGCTTTATGACTGGTTTACAAGCAATCCCGGAAGAGATTAATGAATCAGCATCACTCGATGGTGCAACTGGTATGAAGAAGCTGAGATTTATCAGTCTTCCACTTTTGCGCAGAACTATTGGCTTACTTATGGTCCTGAGTATTTCTGGATCATTACTAGCTTTTGACCAGTTTTATATTATTACTGCAGGTCGCCCTGAAGGTCAAACGCAGACAATCGCCTTCTATTTATTCCGTCAAGCATTCCTTGCATTCCGTTTAGGTTATGGCGCCGCGCTATCTGTAATTCTTGCAGTCCTTTTGATGATTATTTCTTTGATTCAAATAAAGTTATCAAGAATGGATACTCATGAATAAGACAAAGAAATTCTTCTCTGTGGGACCTTTCACTGGCCCATTCAGAGGCTGGTTTGTGATCTGTTTATCTTTGGGAGCTCTCTTCATGTTTCCATTGATAAGTGCTTTATTAACAAGTCTGAAGCCATCAAGAATGGCTTCACAATTTCCTCCTGATTACATCCCCAAAGAAGTAACGCTCAATAATTATGAACGAATTTTCGTTCCTGCAAAAGGTGGATTTCTTGAATATGGTGCGTGGCACTACACCGTAAATAGCTTGATTCTTGCCTTTGGAACGGTTGTCGGTGTATCGATTCTTGCAACTCTTGCTGGCTACGGTTTTGCGCGGTTCAAGTTTTTTGGCAAAAGTGCTCTCTTCGCATTTATCTTATTAATGTTTATGATTCCTTTCCAAGCACTGTTAGTGCCACTTTTTAGAATATTGGCAAATTTTGGTCTCACTAATTCACTGCTTGGAGTTATCTTCGTTTACATCACGTACAACCTTCCGCTCTCTGTCTTCATTATGCGTAATTCATTTGCAGAAATTCCATCGGCATTTGAGGAAGCCGCAATGATTGATGGCGCCTCTGTTTTTCGTATCTTTAGAACCATCATGATGCCACTCGCTCTGCCAGGACTTATTTCGACAGCTCTTTTCGCCTTCTTTGCATCATGGAATGAGTTCTTTGCTGCTACGATCTTTATCAGCACAAATGGTAATTATCCGTTGCCCGTTATGTTGACTCTGTTGCAATCAAGTCAACGCGGTGAAATTGACTGGGGCCTTATGCAAGCAGGTGTTATTTACACAATCTTGCCTTGCGTTCTCATATTCTTGGTATTGCAGAAGTATTACATCCAAGGACTCATTGCAGGCGGTCTCAAAGGTTAGGAGTAGGATTACCCAATGACAATTTCTATTTCCTCTGGCTCGTACACCGCTTCTATTGATACCCATGGTGGTGGACTCGCATCACTGCGATACGAGGGCCGTGATTTAGTAGAAGCACGTGGTCCGGTTTTCATCTATTGCGGTGACTTACTTGCACCATGGCCAAATCGAATTCGTGATGGAAAATATTCATGGAATGGCGTTGATTATCAAGCACCGCTGAATGAAGTAGAACGCAATAATAATCTGCACGCACTTGTCTTCGATAAAGAGTGGGCTGTAAAGGAAAATACTGGTGATAGCGCAACGCTAACGCTCACAATTTACGCCTCTGCTGCCTATGCGACAGATCTCGAATTCTCAGTTGTTTACAGCCTTTCTAGCGCTGGTTTGCACTGGCAAATAAATGCAAAAAATATTGGAAGCAAGAGCGCACCATACGGAGTATCTGTTCACCCTTATTTGTTGGCTGAAGCTGGTGTGAAAAATGATGCCTGCACACTGACTCTCAAATCAAGTAAATACATGAGCGTTGATGCCAAGCGCTTATTGCCAACAGGTGTGAAAAGCGTTGAAGAGGCCGACTTTGAGTTCCGCAATGGTCGCATCATTGGTGATCAATTT
>CAMBGL010000098.1 GCA_945866155.1 Bifidobacterium breve | reverse complement strand
AATGTCGGCAAGATTTGAGAAAAAATCATGACGGCGCAATGGCCGACGTGGCTGCCACTTCGCACCGATCTTCAATCGCTGAGCCCTTATGGCGCCCCACAAGTTCCATCGCAAGCAGCGATGAATACAAATGAGAATCCATTTCCTCCTTCGCCTCAATTACAGGCAGCAATTACAGAGAGACTTTCACAGGTGAGTTCTACTCTCAATCGCTATCCAGAGCGTGATGCAGTTGTGCTTCGCAATTCACTCGCAAATTTTATCAATGAGTTATCAAAGACCTCTTTTGATGAAAAATCAATATGGGCCGCAAATGGCAGTAACGAAATAATTCAATCTCTTTTCTTGGCATTCTCCGGCGGTAGCGCTCTTGGCTTCACACCGTCTTATTCGATGCACCCACTAATCTCAAAAGTTACATCCGTAAATTGGGTAGATGGTGCTCGAAATAGCGACCTTACATTCAATATTGATTTAGCAATTGCTCAAGTAAAGCAAGTAGAGCCACGACTAACTTTCGTTACCACGCCTAATAATCCAACAGGTGATGCGATCTCTATTAGCGATATTGAACGTTTATCTACCGTTGTTGCCTCAGTTGGCGGCTTACTCATTGTCGATGAAGCATATGCAGAATTCTCACGCGAGAAATCTGCAGTGACACTTATTGATTCCAATCCTCATCTCGTTGTTATCCGAACAATGAGTAAAGCATTTGCATTTGCGGGGGCCCGCGTTGGATATTTGGTAGCGCATCCGAAGATCATCGATGCAATGACTCTTGTACGTCTGCCGTATCACCTGAGCGCTTTGACTCAAGGGGCTGCAGTTGTTGCTTTGGAATTTCGCAAAGAGCTCCTAGCCACTGTTGCGACATTGGTGAGCGAACGTGAAAGAGTGGCAAAGGCACTTCACGGCCTTGGCCTTTCCTCAATCCCAAGTAGCGCGAACTTCGTGCTCTTTTCAGGATTTGGCCAAAGTGCGCCACAATTGTGGCAAGCGATGCTCGATAAAGGCATTCTGATTCGCGATGTGGGATTATCGGGTTATCTCAGAGTAACAATCGGCAATGTAGCCGAGAATAATCTTTTTCTTGAAAAACTACAGGAGATACAAAATGAGACAAGCCAGAGTTGAACGTAAAACTAAAGAGTCGCACGTCCTTGTAGAGCTCAATCTCGATGGTGATGGAAGTATTTCTGTCGATACCGGTGTTCCATTCTTCGATCACATGATGTCTCAACTCGGTAAGCACTCTGGCTTTAATCTCACAATCAAAACAACGGGTGATGTCGAGGTTGATTCACACCACAGCGTTGAAGATACATCCCTTGCTTTTGGCCAAGCGCTGCGCGAAGCACTAGGGGACAAGGCCGGTATTCGTCGCTTCGGAGATTCAATGGTTCCACTCGATGAAGTTTTAGTTCAAGCAGCAGTTGATCTATCTGGCCGCCCATATCTTGTGCACCGTCAACCGGAAATTGTGGAACTTATCGGTACATTCGATACAACAATGGGCAAGCACATTTGGGAATCCATTGTTGCTGAGGCACATATTGCGTTGCACATTCGTGTACTTGAGGGTCGCAATGCTCACCATGTTTTTGAAGCACAATTCAAAGCTGTTGCTCGCGCTCTTCGTGATGCTGTTTCACTCGATGGTCGCGTTGCAGGAATTCCATCAACTAAAGGTTCTCTTTGATCGCGATTCTTGATTACGGATCTGGCAATCTTCGCTCAGCGCAGCGCGCATTTGCAACGGCTAGTGATGATGTCATTCTCACATCCGATTTCAATGAAGCGATAGAGGCAGATGGTTTAGTTGTTCCAGGTGTAGGTGCTTTTGCTGCGTGCATGCAAGGCCTCAATGGTGTCAAAGGTGCAGAGATTATTCGCAAACGAAAAGAGTTAGAACGTCCGACATTGGGCATCTGTATTGGAATGCAAATTCTTTTTTCACAAGGTTTAGAACACTCCGACAATGGTTCTCATACAGGCGTTGGAATTTGGGAGGGGCAAGTATCTAAAGTCGATGCACCTATATTGCCTCACATGGGTTGGAACACAGTAGAAAGTGCGTCGCAATCCATTCTCTTCAAAGGTGTAGAAAATGAATCATTTTATTTTGTACATTCATATGCAGCAAAGAGCGCCCCTGTTCCCCTTGCTACCTGGAGTACTTATGGAGAGAAATTCCTTTCAGCAATCGAAGATGAATATGTCAGTGCAACACAATTCCATCCAGAGAAATCAGGGCGTGCAGGGTTGGCACTTATCAAGAATTGGGTAAAATCACTATGAGTTATTTAGAACTTTTGCCTGCTGTCGATGTCAAAGATGGACGCGCCGTGCGATTAGTGCAAGGTGAATTAGATCGAGAAAGTGTTTACGGCGCACCACTGGAAGTTGCCCTTGAATTTCAAGCAGCTGGCGCCGAATGGTTGCACTTAGTCGACCTTGATGCAGCATTTGGACGTGGTGAAAATAGCGAACTTCTTGCATCGGTAGTCAAAGCCCTTGATATCAAAGTTGAACTCTCTGGTGGTATTCGCGATGACGAGTCATTACGTAGAGCGCTTGCAACAGGATGTACAAGAGTGAATTTAGGAACTGCAGCACTTGAAAATCCTGAATGGACCGCACAAGTGATCTCGCAATATGGAGACCGAATTGCAGTTGGACTCGATGTGCGTGGTCACACACTTGCAGCGCGTGGTTGGACAAAAGAAGGCGGAGACCTCTTCGAAACGATAGAGCGCCTAGATCGCAATGGTTGCGCCAGGTATGTAGTTACAGATGTTGCTAAAGATGGAACTCTTATGGGTCCAAATTTTGAATTACTAAAAGAGGTATGCGCAGCAACGAAAAAACCTGTTGTTGCTAGTGGCGGGATTTCATCGATTGCGGATATCGAAGGTTTGGCGCAACTTCGATCCATTGGCGTTGAAGGCGCAATCGTTGGCAAAGCACTCTATGCGGGAGCGTTTACATTACAAGAAGCGCTTAGGGCATCTGGAAAATGAGTCTTTCAGTACGAATTATTCCTTGCCTCGATGTCACAGATGGTCGCGTTGTCAAAGGTGTAAATTTTACAAATCTTGTTGATGCAGGAGATCCAGTTGAAATGGCATCTCTCTATGACGCGGAGGGTGCTGACGAACTTACATTTTTAGATATTTCTGCAAGTAGTGGCAATCGCGAAACAACTCTTGATGTTGTGCGTCGCACTGCGGAGCAAGTATTTATCCCACTCACTGTTGGAGGCGGTATCCGAAGCGCTGACGACGTAGACCGACTTTTGCGAGCAGGTGCTGACAAAGTATCGATAAATACAGCGGCAATAGTTCGACCAGAACTGATTGCAGAGATTGCAGACCGATTTGGCTCACAAGTCCTTGTCCTCTCCGTTGATGCGCGTCGTGCTCGAACTGAATCTGGTTTTGAAGTTACAACCCATGGCGGCCGAGAAGGCACAGATATTGATGCACTTGCATGGGTTGAAAAAGCTTGTGCACTTGGAGTTGGCGAAATTTTATTGAATTCGATGGATGCCGATGGAACTCGAGCAGGCTATGACATCGGAATGATCACTGCAGTTCGTGCTATTTCTAAAGTCCCACTTATTGCAAGTGGTGGCGCTGGAACTCTTGAAGATTTTGCACACGCCCTTGATGCGGGAGCCGATGCGCTACTGGCTGCAAGTGTTTTTCACTTTGGAGTACATCGAATAGGGGATGTAAAGCGCTATTTAGATGCTCAGGGATATTCCATTCGCATGAGCGCATCCAAGTAAGGCAGAATCTGACCATGGCGCGTATCGAACTCTCTGCACAGATTCACTCTTTACTCAAAGATGCAGATTCCCTCATCCCAGCTATCGCCCAAGATATGAAAACTCACGAAGTATTGATGTTGGCCTATATGAATAAGGAATCTCTCGCTGCAACTCTGAGGACAGGACAGGCAACATATTGGTCTCGCAGTCGTAACGAACTTTGGATAAAGGGTGCCACCTCAGGCCACACGCAAGAAGTGCATTCAATCTCACTTGATTGCGATGGCGATGCTCTTTTATTGCAAGTGACGCAAGTAGGCGCTGCCTGTCACACTGGAGATATCACATGTTTTCACCAAAGTATTGAAATGAACTTACAAAAATGAATCGCGAAGAATTTCGTGAGCATGCACGCTCTAACAATGTAATTCCTGTTTTTCGAAAGTTGCTCGCAGATGGCGAAACACCACTTGGAATTTATAGAAAACT
>CAMBGL010000097.1 GCA_945866155.1 Bifidobacterium breve | reverse complement strand
GTGTGCGGTGCAACAAATCTCGGTGAGGCTCTGCGTCGTATCAATGAAGGTGCCGCAATGATTCGCTCAAAGGGCGAAGCCGGAACAGGCGATGTTTCAAATGCAATGCAACATATGCGCAAAATTGGCGGAGAGATTCGTCGACTTTCATCTATGCGCGAAGATGAGCTATACGTTGCAGCTAAAGAGATGTCAGCTCCCTTCGAATTAGTAAAAGAGGTTGCAGCAAGTGGCAAACTTCCAGTTGTTCTATTTACAGCTGGTGGAATTGCAACACCTGCAGATGCAGCGCTCATGATGAGCATGGGTGCTGATGGTGTATTTATTGGTTCAGGTATTTTCAAATCTGGAAATCCTGCGCAACGCGCAGCAGCATGCGTCAAGGCAACGACATTTTTCGATGATGCAAAGGTCTTAGCACAGGCTTCTCGCGGTCTAGGCGAAGCAATGGTTGGAATCAATGTTGCAGATCTTCCAGCACCACATCGTCTTGCTGAGCGCGGCTGGTAATTATCTCTGATGAAGGTTGGCGTACTCGCACTCCAAGGTGATGTGCGCGAACACGTTAGTTCACTCATTGCCTGCGGTGTTGATCCGATATCTGTGCGTCGTATCGAAGAGCTGCGTAGTGTTGAAGCCCTAGTTATTCCTGGGGGAGAGTCTACAACGATCGCACAACTAGCCGAGCACTACGAATTACTTCAACCAATTCGAGCACGTATTCGCGAAGGTATGCCTGTATATGGATCTTGTGCAGGAATGATTCTTCTAGCAGATCGCGTTTTAGATGCAATAGAGGGACAGAAGACTTTTGGTGGTTTAGATATAACTGTTCGCAGAAATGCTTTTGGTCGCCAAGTTGATTCCTTTGAAAGCGATATAGATTTCAATGATGGTGGCAAAGAGAAGGTGCACGCGGTATTTATACGTGCTCCTTGGGTAGAAGAAATCGGAAAAGATATATCAGTGTTGGCAACTGTGACTTCACCCGATGGTCAGTCCCACCCAGTGGCAGTACGCGGTGGCAATCTTTTGGCAACTTCGTTTCATCCAGAACTAACGGGGGATCATCGCATCCATCATTATTTCATCGAAGAAGTTGCTCGTCCCGCCCTAGTTCGAGGTAGAGATAGATAGTTTGCGATAAAGTAAGACCAGTTCAAAACTAGTGAGGTGTTTACATGTCAGGCCATTCCAAATGGGCTACAACCAAGCACAAAAAAGCCATTACTGATGGTCGGCGTGCGAAGTCATTTGCAAAACTAATCAAGGGAATCGAAGTTGCCTCGCGCAATGGCGGCCCCGATATCGATGGAAACCCAACACTCTTTGATGCGATTGCCAAAGCTAAAAAAGCATCAATGCCCGCTGACAATATATCCAGAGCGGTGAAGCGCGGAGCGGGCCTTGAGTCTGGTGGAGCGGATTGGCAAACAATTATGTATGAGGGCTATGGCCCCAACGGCGTTGCAATAATGATTGAATGTTTGTCCGATAACAGAAATCGCGCTGCATCTGAAGTGCGCGTTGCAGTTACACGCAATGGCGGAAATATGGCAGATCCTGGATCAGTTTCTTATCTTTTCAATCGTAAAGGCGTCATCATCGTTTCAAAAAGTGGCGGCACAACTGAAGACAAAGTTCTTGAAGCCGTTCTTGAAGCAGGGGCTGAAGAGGTCAACGATATCGGCGAAGCGCTTGAAGTCGTGTGTGAGGCGAGTGACATAGTTGCTGTTCGCACTGCACTACAAGGCGCTGGAATTGATTATGAGTCTGCTGATTCTTCATTCTTGCCCTCCCTTTCAATTCCACTCGATGCCGACGGCGCAGCAAAAGTTTTCGCACTAATCGATGCGATTGAAGAACTAGATGATGTGCAAAATGTTTATAGTAATTTCGATGTATCTGATGAGGTAATGGCGAGTTTGGGATGAAGGTTTTGGGAGTTGACCCAGGGCTCACTCGTTGCGGTATCGGAATTGTCGAGGGATCTACTGGCACACAACTCTCACTCGTTGGCGTTGGGGTAATAAAGACACCAACAGATATCCCACTAGAGATGCGTCTACTTGACCTGGATAGGCAATTAGGCGAGTGGATTAATCTTTATTCACCTGATGTCATTGCAGTTGAGCGAGTGTTTTCACAACACAATGTGAGCACCGTTATGGGAACTGGCCAAGCGGCGGGTGTTGCATTGCTTTTGGCGGCTAAGGCTGGAATACCCGTTGTAATGCACACGCCTAGTGAAGTCAAAGCAGCAGTTACTGGTTCGGGTCGTGCAAATAAGAAGCAAGTTGCTGACATGGTTGTTCATATCTTGAAATTAGAGAGCGCTCCAAAGCCAGTTGATAGTACTGATGCTTTGGCCCTTGCTATTTGTAATATCTGGCGTGGAAGTGCGAATACTAAAATTGCAAATGCACTTGAGGCAGAAAAATCACGCTTACGTAAGTTGCGTGCAAGATGATTTCCTTACTCAATGGAACTGTTCGCTCACTTCTAAGTGATAGAGCGATAATCGAAGTCCAAGGTGTGGGCTATGCAGTACTAGTAACTGGTGCTACAAGTGCATCGCTAACTTTGGGTGCGCCGGCTATTTTGCATACTTCCTTAGTTGTTCGCGAGGATTCACTGACACTTTTTGGTTTTCTAGATGAAGAAAGTAAGAATACCTTTGAACTGTTACAGACTGTTTCAGGAGTAGGCCCAAAAGTTGCACTATCAATATTGGGATCGCTTTCAATTGAAGATCTAGCTCGTGCTATTGCGCAAGAAAATGTTGGTGCAATTGAGAAAGTCCCAGGTATTGGTAAAAAAGGTGCCCAACGCATGATTCTCGAACTCAAAGGCAAAATGACACGCGTGGGTGCTCATTCCAATAATCAAAGCCATCAACCTGCGTGGCGCGAACAACTCACTAGCGCACTTGTTTCTCTCGGTTTTACACCAAAAGATTCTGATAATGCGATAAGTGCTTTAGTTTCGCGCTTGCAAAATGATGGTATTGATCCAGCTGATGTCGCACTGGGCGATTTACTCAAGAAAGCTCTTGCAAATGGAAAATAGCGAAGAGCGTTTAGTCGCTGCGCAGTCATTGGGAGAAGAGTCCGTTTTAGAAAATGCTCTGCGTCCAAAAAATCTAAAGGAATTTATTGGCCAAGAACGTGTGCGCGAACAAATCGATGTTCTTTTATCGGCTGCACGCCAACGAGGTGCAAGTGCAGATCACATTTTATTATCAGGTCCTCCCGGATTAGGTAAGACGACTCTGGCACTCATTCTTGCAAGCGAGATGGATACACCGATTCGCATTACTAGTGGGCCGGCAATCACTCATGCTGGAGATTTGGCAGCAATCCTCTCTTCATTAGTTGAAGGCGAGATTCTTTTTCTCGATGAAATTCATCGCTTGCCGAGGCCAGCAGAAGAACTCTTATATCTAGCCATGGAAGATTTCCGAGTAGACGTCGTAGTAGGCAAAGGCCCCGGAGCAACAGCGATTCCACTGCAACTCCCGCATTTCACTTTGGTGGGAGCAACAACTCGAGCAGGATTATTACCAAGTCCACTGCGCGATCGCTTTGGTTTCACAGCGCACCTCGATTTTTATCAAGAGAGCGAATTAGAGAGAGTATTAGTGCGAAGTGCAAAGCTATTGGGTGTTACGATCGATACAAAAGCGGTAAGTGAAATCGCGCGACGCTCCAGAGGTACACCGCGAATTGCAAATAGATTATTGCGTCGAGTTCGAGATTACGCACAAGTTCAAGGAAGTTCATCAATTACTCTTGCAGATGCACGAGCCGCTCTTGAGATTTATGAAGTAGATGAAATTGGGTTGGATCGACTCGATCGCGCAGTACTTATTGCACTTGTTGAGCGATTCAATGGGGGACCAGTAGGCCTTTCGACACTGGCCATTGCCGTCGGCGAAGAGGTTGAGACGGTCGAATCTGTCGCTGAACCATTCCTGGTTCGCAATGGTTTTATGGCTAGAACTCCACGAGGACGAATTGCAACAGCGTTGGGCTGGAGCCACATAGGACGAACACCACCCGCTGGAATTGCGACTCTTTTCGACACGCCTGCACCTGATGCCTAGACTCTCGTCCTATGTCTACAACTACTAAACCCGTAAAGACGACTGCCCGCCCAGGACGTACTCTGGCAATTTTGGCCCTCGTCCTCTTCGCTCTACTTGGTGCCGTCTTTATTCAAGGCGCAACGCAAGTTCGCTTAGGTCTAGACCTTCGAGGCGGAACGAGCGTGACATTGCAACCACGTATTGCGCCAGGTGAAGATGGAAAAGTTACTAACGAAGC
>CAMBGL010000096.1 GCA_945866155.1 Bifidobacterium breve | reverse complement strand
GTGCCTTTTCTACCAAAGCGAAGTCCGCCATAGAGTGATGCGCAGATAGCAATTCCAGTGACAATTCCTACACCACTTCTAAAGAGAAGTTCAATGAGTGTAAAGAGTGCGATAAATAAGAATTGCATAACAACGATGCCAGGTGCTTTGAGGCCCGGGCCTTGAATCAAGGGCTTAGTCGAAGTTGTTGTACTCATTACTTTTCATCCTCTTCAATCTCTTCAGCATCAATGTAATCGATCTCAAGATTGGCACCTTTTATTGCGCGAACCTCATCATCAATATTAGCAATGGGGGCAAGAGTGTTATTTCCACTGGAAACCCCGAGACCTTTCATTTTTCGCGCAGGAACAAGTACATTTGATTCAGCAGTTGCAAGAACATCGTTATAGGCACGCTCTGCACTCTTGATGCGATCTCCGAGAGTTGTCAGCTTTGTGTGAAGTATTCCAACGCGCTTGAGGAACTCAGTAGCAACACCTTGAATTTCAACAGCATTTTTTGCAAGGTCGTGGCGACCAAAAGAGTAAAAGACTGTGCGCAGCAGTGCCAACATTGTTGTTGGAGTTGCAATCGTTACATTCTTATCAAATGTCTTATTGAGAAATTGTGGATCTGCGCGAAGTGCTTCTGAAAGTATTGATTCAAAAGGAGCGAAGAGGACTACAAAATCAGGGGAGTCAGAGACGCCCTGATATTCCTTCTTATAGAGATCATCGACATGCTTGAGTAAATCTTTTGCATGTAGCGCCATGAGAGCTGCACGCTTCTCTTCATCTTTCTCATCGATTGCTTCAAGGAAGCGCTGGAAAGGAAATTTAGAATCGATAAAAATTCGCGAACCACCAGGTATTGAAATAGTTATATCTGGGCGAAGTCCATCGCCACCGTGCGAGCGCGAAGATTCTTGACGTTGATAATGAACATCTTCAAGCATTCCCGCCTTCTCTAAAATCATTTCAAGATGTGCTTCTCCATACTTTCCGCGTGATTGTGAATTAGAGAGTGCGCCTTCTAGCTTTGTTGCAATACTGACAAGTGATTCATTGCCCGTGCGCATAGATTCAATCTGGGTCTTGATCGCTGAATCAGATGCTGCGCGCTTTACTTCAGCGTCATGTGTCTGCGTTGTTAGTGTTGCCATGCGCGCTTTGACATCATTGAGCGCTTCATCAAATCGCACTGTTTCATTTTCGCGTTTGCGAAGTTCTTCTAATTGTTTAGTAAGTGATGCAATCTCGCCTTGAGCCATTGCACTTGATGCGCCATTGCCCTGATTGCGAAGACGCGAGATAAGGATTCCGATGAGAATCCCGATAGATATACCTATTACTAGGGTTAGAAGGGTCACTCCCTGCGCTGACATAGCGCTATCGTGGCAGGAACCACTGACAATCACGCGTAGGCTCTACCCCTTGTGAGCCTTTCAATTGGAATTGTCGGATTACCGAATGTGGGAAAGTCGACCCTTTTTAATGCTCTAACGAAGAACAATGTCTTGGCCGCTAACTACCCCTTTGCAACGATTGAACCCAATGTTGGTGTCGTTGGGGTACCAGATGAGCGTTTAGCCAAACTTGCGACAATCTTTAGCTCCGAAAAACTTCTCCCAGCCGTTGTCTCATTCGTAGATATCGCGGGAATTGTCAAAGGAGCATCCGAAGGCGCTGGTCTTGGAAATAAGTTCTTAGCAAATATTCGTGAGACTGATGCAATCTGCCAAGTTATTCGAGTCTTTACCGATGATGATGTTGTCCATGTCGATGGTCGCATTGATCCGGCAAGTGATATGGAAACTATCAATACGGAATTAGCGCTCGCAGACCTTCAGACTTTAGAGAAGGCACTTCCTCGAATCGAAAAAGAGGCTCGAATTAGCAAAGATCGCCAACCAATATTGGATGCGATGAAAGCGGCTGAGGCACATTTGCAAAGTGGAAATCCGCTATCGACTTCAAAGATTGATTTAGCAGATCTAAGCGAACTTCAATTACTTACTGCTAAACCATTTATTTATGTATTCAATGTCGATGCCGCCGAACTTGCCGATAAAGAATTGCGCGCGAAGCTAGCCGCACTTGTAGCACCCGCCGAGGCAATATTCCTCGATGCAAAAACAGAATCCGAACTCGTTGAACTCAGCGATGAAGATGCACTTGAATTGTTGCAATCAATTGGTTTGGAAGAACCAGGTCTTGCAACTTTGGCACATGTTGGATTCAAAACTTTAGGATTGCAGACATATCTAACTGCAGGTCCTAAAGAAGCACGTGCTTGGACGATACATAAAGGTGACACCGCACCCATGGCCGCTGGTGTTATTCATACAGATTTCCAAAAAGGATTTATCAAGGCAGAAATAGTCTCCTTTGAAGATCTAATTGCCGCGGGCTCAATGACTGAAGCGAAAGCTAAAGGTAAAGTGCGCATGGAAGGCAAGGAATATGTAATGGCCGACGGAGATGTAGTGGAGTTTCGATTCAATGTCTAAAACACAAGCACACCTAAAAGGATTACCAGTAAAGAAGCGCGAAGATTTGCGTAACGTCGCAATCATCGCTCACGTTGACCATGGCAAGACAACACTTGTCGATGCGATGCTGTGGCAGTCAGGTGCTTTTGCTGCGTATAAGAAGCAAGATGAAGGCCAAGATCGCATGATGGATTCAATGGATCTAGAACGCGAAAAGGGAATCACAATTTTGGCGAAGAACACCGCTGTAAAGCGCGGAAACAATATCGTCAACATTATTGATACACCGGGCCACGCAGATTTCGGCGGCGAAGTAGAGCGCGGACTTGAAATGGTTGACGGAGTTATTTTGCTCGTTGACGCATCCGAAGGCCCATTGCCACAAACACGTTTCGTATTGCGTAAAGCACTTGAGAAGAATCTTCCAGTAATTTTGCTAATCAATAAGGTGGATCGTCCCGATTCACGTATTGCAGAAGTTGTCGATGAAGCATACGAACTCTTCTTAGACCTCGATGCAAATGAAGAACAGATCGAATTTCCAGTTGTGTATGCATCAGCAAAAGCTGGTCGTGCATCACTGAAGCGCCCTGCCGATGGTGGAATGCCAGAGGAAGAAAATCTCGATGTTTTATTCGACACAATATTTTCTGCAATTCCAGCACCTGAATATCACGAAGGTGCACCATTGCAAGCACACGTTACAAACTTGGACTCATCGCCATTCCTTGGTCGTTTAGCACTATGTCGCGTACGCGAAGGTGTTATCAAAAAGGGTCAGCAAGTCACATGGATTAAAACTGATGGAACAACAGAGCGAGTAAAAGTTTCAGAGCTTTTGATAACTGAAGCGCTCGAGCGCGTTCCAGCACTTGAAGCCCACCCTGGCGACATCATCGCTGTTGCAGGTATTGAAACAATTACATTGGGTGAAACACTTGCCGATAACGATAATCCAATTGCTCTGCCACTGATCATCGTTGATGAGCCATCAATATCTATGACAATTGGTATCAATACTTCTCCACTTGCAGGAAAGAGCGGAACAAAGCTGACTGCGCGTCAAGTGAAGGGCCGCCTTGATGCAGAGCTCGTCGGTAACGTTTCATTGCGCGTTCTCAATACTGATCGCCCTGATACATGGGAAGTTCAAGGTCGCGGAGAACTTCAGCTTGCAGTTCTCGTTGAAATCATGAAGCGCGAAGGTTTCGAACTTACAGTTGGTAAGCCACAAGTAGTTATCAAAATAGTTGATGGAAAAACTCATGAACCAATGGAGCGCCTAACAATTGATGCACCTGAAGAATATTTGGGTGTACTTACACAACTTATGGCACTTCGTAAGGGCCGTATGGAACAAATGGTTAACCACGGCACTGGTTGGATTCGCCTTGATTACCGTGTTCCATCACGTGGTCTGATTGGTTTCCGTACTGAGTTCCTTACAGAAACTCGTGGAACAGGATTGCTTCACCACGTATTCGATGGTTATGAAGCATGGCATGGAGATATTCGCACACGTGGAACAGGTTCACTTGTTTCAGATCGCATGGGCGCAGTTACTTCATATGCACTTTATGGAACACAAGATCGCGGAAGCATCTTCGTCGAGCCTGGTGATGAAGTCTATGAGGGCATGGTTATCGGTGAGAACTCACGTTCTGAAGATATGGATGTGAACTGTGTTCGCGAAAAGAAACTTACAAATATGCGTGCATCCGGTACTGATGAATCAGAGCGTTTGATTCCACCTAAGAAGCTCAACATGGAAGGTGCACTCGAATTCTGTCGCGAAGATGAATGTGTGGAGGTCACACCAGCAGTGGTGCGTATCCGCAAGGTAATCCTCGATGG
>CAMBGL010000095.1 GCA_945866155.1 Bifidobacterium breve | reverse complement strand
GCACTGAGCAATGCACTGTTGGCGTATCCAACAGCTTTTACATCATCATCTGATAGCGAAGTCAGAATAGTTACTGCCGTTATATCTGTAAGAGGAGCTGATTCGACTGCGCTTGCAATCATTGCTGCACCACCGGAGGCGTGCACCGTTAGAAATCGTGGACTGAGATGTGAGACTGCACGTGTAGCACCAGCGACAGTGTGTGGAATATCGTGCAATTTCAAGTCAAGAAATATATCGACATCGTGTTGGGCCACAATTTCTGCAACACCCTTACTACCGAACATACAAAAAAACTCAAGCCCCAATTTATAGACACCGATTGATTCTCGGGTGCTCTCAATCCATTCATGAGCATTTTTAAGATCGGATGTATCAAGGGCTAAAATAAGAGGCGAAGAATTACTCATGTTGCTCATCAACTCTATGAGCGTAACCAATTGCATCTTTGATCTGTTTGAAACCCTTCTCTTCCAAGAGAGTCTTTAACTCTTCTTGAATTTGAGGAATCGCCATTGGATTTCCAAAACTTGCAGTGCCTACAGAGACCGCACTGGCGCCAGCTAGAATCATTTCAAATGCATCTCTGCCACTTGTTACGCCGCCCATCCCTAGAATGGGAATATTTGGAATTGCCGCATGAACTTGATAAATAGCGCGAACAGCTATTGGTCGAATTGCTGGTCCTGACAGGCCGCCTGTTTTGCCGCCTAGATGAGGACGCATCGTAGAAAGATTAATAACCATTCCTAGAACGGTATTGATGAGCGCAATACCATCTGCACCAGCGTCAACTACGCTCCTTGCTATTGAAACAATATCTGTTACATCTGGTGAGAGCTTTGCAATAATTGGTAGCTCTCCCCCAATTGTGCGCCGAACTCCATCGATAACTTTTCGAGAGGCTTCAGGATCACAAGCGAATACAAGACCACGATTTTCAACATTAGGACATGAGATATTGACTTCGATTGCACTGATTCCAGAGACCGAACGCAATTTTCGTGCAAGAGTTGAATATTCTTCGATCGTCTCCCCTGCTATTGAAACAATAATTCGTGCTTTTTGTTCAACTAACCAAGGGATATCTTTTTCAATAAATGTATCTATGCCTGGTCCTTGAAGACCTATCGAATTGAGCATCCCGCTTGGCGTCTCGGCCATTCGCGGTGTTGCTCTTCCTAACCGAGCCTTATTCATTATCGATTTAGTAACAACTGCGCCAATATCTTTGAGAGGGAAAAACTGTGCTAATTCCTTACCAGAACTGGCGCAACCACTTGCAGTAAAGACAGGGGTTGGAAACCATGCATTGCTAAAGGTGGTGGAGAAATCAACAGCGGTCACTGTGTCACCGTAGGATTCTTGCCGACGAGATCCCACATAACGTTAGACCCATCCATAACAGGACCATCAATACAACTGCGCAACATTGAAATTGAATTATCTTCATTGCGAACTGGCAGCACGCAGGTCATGCAAATTCCAATCCCACAAGCCATCGCTTCTTCCACCGCACACTGATGAACGACATCCTTTTCTGCAGTAATTGCCGAGATTGCAGCAAGCATTCCCATTGGTCCGCACGAATAGATAACTGCAACATCAAGATCGGAAATCAATTCCGCAATTGGGTCGGTCACTTTTCCAGCAATTCCCATCGAACCATCTTCTGTATATATACGTAAAGAGTTTACGGAGCGCTTACCCTCCATCGGTGCATATATCTTGCCTGCCGTACTTGCGCCAAGGAGCATATCGACCTTACATCCGCGATCTTTCAAAACTTCAGCCAAGCCAAATAATGGAGCGGAACCATAACCGCCTCCAACTAAAAGAACTTGCACAGGTTCTGTTGGAATTCCAAAGGCGCTACCTAGCGGTGCAACCAAATCAATTATCGCGCCTTCAGGTTGCGCACAGAGCCATTTGCTCCCTTGACCGTGTGGAGCGACGATAAGTTCCATAGTTCCACCAAAAGAATTACTGTGCGTTACTCGTGAAATTGCAAAAGCACGCCTAAGAATCATTTTTGAAGAATCGCCACCCACGCTTATAGCAACAAAGTTACCTGGCTTGCATTTATCTACTAAGTCTCCAACACTAATGAGAATTTGATGGTATTGACCTACAAGTTTATTTCCAACAATTGTCGCTCGCAATTGCGCCGCATTCCTATTTATCGTTGACATCAGATTTGCAACCAACTCTGGATCGGTTTGACAGAGAGATCTTCGCGTTGCAATGCGCGGATACCTTGAACCGCTGCTGCAAATCCAGCTGTCGTTGTAATACAAGGTACTGAACGTTGAATAGCAGCGGTACGGATCGCCCAGCCATCTTGACGCGTTCCTCGTCCAACAGGTGTATTTATCACGAGAGAAATATCTCCAGAATTGAGAATTTCTACAATAGTTGGTTCACCCAGCGGTCCACTTCCTTGTGAATTTTTACGCACATGCGTGGAAGGGATCCCATGCCCCGCTAAAAATTGTGAAGTTCCAACAGTAGCCAAAATCGTAAAACCTAAAGCTGCAAGTTCACGTGCCGGCGCGATTCCTGAATTCTTATCCTTATCAGCAAGTGATACGAAGACTTTGCCACTCTTGGGTAGTGGACCGAATGCACTTATCTGACTCTTTGCATAACTCTCACCGAAAGTATTGGCGATTCCCATTACCTCACCAGTAGAACGCATCTCAGGTCCGAGTACTGCATCTACCCCACGGCCATCACTTCTGCGAAATCTATTCCAAGGTAATACTGCCTCTTTGACCGAAATTCCATGTGCAATACCGTCACCATCGCGCGGCAGAATTCCTTCTGTTCGAAGTTGGGCGATAGTCGAACCAAGTGAGATTCGAGCTGCGGCCTTCGCTAGTGGAACTCCTGTTGCTTTACTAACAAACGGAACCGTTCGCGATGCACGAGGATTGGCTTCTAAGACATAAAGAATATCCTGTGCGACCGCGAATTGAATATTGATAAGCCCGCGTACACCCACACCTGTTGCGATCTTTAGAGTCGCCCTACGGATTTCCAATAGTTGCTCTTTCGACATGGTCATTGAAGGTAGTACGCAAGCGCTATCCCCTGAGTGAATCCCTGCCTCTTCAATATGTTCCATTACTCCACCTATAAATAAATCTTCACCGTCGTAGAGCGCATCAACATCAATTTCGATTGCACTATCGAGAAAACGGTCAACAAGTACAGGTCGATCTGGTGTTATATCCGTCGCACGAGAAATAAATCCCGCAAGAGATTCATCGTCGTAAACGATCTCCATTCCTCGACCACCCAAAACAAATGATGGTCTAACAAGTACCGGGTAACCAATGCGAGTAGCAATAGATATCGCTTCTAATTGCGAGGCAGCCATTCCATATTCTGGTGCAGTCAATCCCTGCTCTTTGAGAACGTCACCAAAAGCGCCGCGCTCTTCAGCCAAATTGATCGCTTCTGGACTCGTACCAAGAATTGTTACTCCAGCATTTTTTAGTCCAGCTGCAAGACCGAGTGGAGTCTGTCCACCCAATTGCGTAATGACCCCGAGCACTGGACCGGCCAAAGTCTCTGCGTGGACAACTTCTAATACATCTTCAAGTGTGAGTGGCTCGAAGTAGAGGCGACTACTTGTGTCGTAATCAGTGGAAACAGTTTCGGGATTGCAATTAATCATAATTGTGTCGTAGTCAGCATCGCGCAGAGCGAAGGAGGCATGCACACAAGAATAATCAAATTCAATACCCTGCCCTATACGGTTTGGGCCGCTACCCAAAATAATGACGGCAGGTTTTGTGCGAGGACGGACTTCACTCTCTTCTTCATAACTTGAATAGTGATACGGAGTAAAGGCTTCAAACTCAGCAGCGCATGTATCAACTGTCTTATATACAGGTCTAATTCCATAATGGTGTCTCGCTTTACGCACATCATCTTCTGATTGCCCTCGTAGCGAGGCAATTTGAGCATCTGAGAATGAAAACTCCTTTGCAATCTTTATCAGCCCAGGCGTCAATTCCCCGGGTTGGGCGATTATTTTCGCTCTCTCATTGATCATGACAATTTGGTTCAAATACCATTTATCAATCTTTGTCGCTTCATAGACTTCATCAATTGATGCTCCAAACCAGAGTACTTTTTGCACCTGTTGCAACCTGTACTCAGTGGGAGTCTTTGAAGCTGCAAGGAGGGCTTCGCGCTCTTGCACGCTAACTTGTTCTGGCCAGGTAAAAATCGCCTCTTTTCTTTCAAGTGAGCGAAGTGCTTTCATCAGTGCTTCTGGGAATGATCGGCCAATAGCCATCGCTTCACCAACACTTTTCATAGTTGTTGTAAGGCGGGGATCTGCATCAGGGAATTTTTCAAATGCGAAACGTGGAACTTTAACGACGACATAATCAAGAGT
>CAMBGL010000094.1 GCA_945866155.1 Bifidobacterium breve | reverse complement strand
TATTCGCTGAAAAACAGTTACGACTCCAAGAATTGCAAGTAGCCACATTCCTCCGGCAAGAACATAAGGAATCCCAAGTCCACTAAATCCAATCGCACTCAACGCCAGTATTAATCTCTCAGTGCGCTCTGCTATTCCACCTGAACAATCAATTCCCATTGACTCCGCTTTTGCGCGGATATATGGGACCAACATTCCTGTAACTAAAGTAAAGAGAATGACTGGAACCAGAGGGTCTTCGGTATCAATAAGATAGAGAGTGACACCAATGAGCACTGCTGAATCTGTAACGCGATCAATCGTGGAATCTAAGAATCCACCCCACTTGCTACCTCCCTGTTGTGAAATCCGAGCCATAGTTCCATCGAATAGATCACTCAAGGCGAAAAAGCAGATGATGAGAGTTCCCCAAAAGAAATTACCTCTGGGATAGAAATAGAAGGAGGATGCAACAACTCCAATAGCTCCGGCCCATGTAACGCCGTTTGGAGTAATGCCAATACGCAGCGCAGTTGAAGCGATAGGCGTAATCACCTTCGTCACTGCCGGTTTCAAAATTGCGCTAATCATCAAGTCCCATCGTAGGCTGAGCGCGTGCCAACTCCTAGTTCTCGCGTGAGAATCCATATCTATGGACACGAAAGCGCCGACCCACAACAAGTCGCTACCTACTTTGGAGCAACGTTGAGCACTGTAGTTGAGCCCGAATCCGAACTTGCAATTTTCGTTGTAGATCCATCTGCTGGAATTTCACCTGAAACTATTTCTTTGTGGCAGGCACTCGATGATTTCCAAATTCCTCGCATGGTTGTTGTCACGCATTTAGAGAACCAAAGCGCAGATTTCGATGATGCTGTCATGCTCGCAACTCGAGTCTTTGATCAAATTATTACCCCATACCTTGTCTTACATGATGATGCGGGATTCCCTTGTGCGCTCATATCTTTGGAAACACTTGAGATCACCGATTATTCGCATGATGATCACCAAGTAAGCATGAGTACAGAAGAACACCAGGTCTTAGTCAGTGAATTTAGGCAAGAGTATTTGGAACATCTTGAGTCATCTGGTGCTAATGCATTTCCTGCAGGATTACTCTTTCCCGCGGTTCCACTTTGGATTGAGAAAGAACTCGGCGTAAATATCGTTCGCAAATATATTGACGAGATTGAGAAAGCACTACCAAGCAGCAGCTAAATCACTTCTCGTTTGTGAGAGTAATTGCGGCATTACTTTTGTCTTACCGATAATCGGCATGAAATTTGCATCACCACCCCATCGTGGAACAACATGTTGATGGATATGGTCGGCAACACCGGCGCCAGATATCGCACCTTGATTCATTCCTAGATTGAATCCATGCGCACCCGATACTTTGCGAATCGTGTTCATAGAGTGAGCAGTAAATGCACTCATTTCATTTCGCTCTTCATCACTGAGATCAGTTAGATCGGCAACATGTCGAAACGCGCATATTAGAAGATGTCCTGGATTATATGGATAGAGATTCATTACAGCATATACATGCTTACCGCGGGCAACAATCAAACCTTCTTCATCACTGAGTTTAGGAATTCGACAAAAGGGACACTCAACATCATTTCCATCGAGTGGTCTGTTCTCTCCACGTAAATAATCTAAACGGTGTGGCGCCCACAAACGTTGCCAACCATCAGGCATGCCAATGCCATCAATGTTTTCGCTCATTATCAAACCTGAATTCGGTCCTGCACTGCACTTTGAATTTCCTTGATTGCCTGCGCAATTGGAATTCCATTCTTCTGTTCGCCATTGCGATAGCGGAACGAGACTGCTCCCGCACTTACATCTTCTTCTCCAGCGATGACCATAAATGGAATTTTCTGCATTTGTGCATTACGCACTTTTTTCTGCATACGATCATCGGATGTATCGAGATCTACACGAATTCCAGCAGCACGCATCTGCTTCATCACTCCGTCAAGGTAATCATTGAAGGTATCCGCTACCGGAATTCCAATTGCTTGCACTGGCGCTAACCAAGGAGGGAATGCTCCTGCATAGTGCTCTGTTAGAACGCCAAAGAATCGTTCAATGGAACCAAAGAGTGCGCGGTGAATCATTACCGGGCGTTGACGAGATGAATCATTTGCAACATATTCGAGTTCGAAACGTTGTGGCAATTGGAAATCTACTTGGATTGTAGACATCTGCCATGTTCGACCGATTGCATCTTTTGCCTGAACTGAAATCTTTGGCCCATAAAATGCAGCGCCACCTTCATCGAGCACCAGTTCTAGATTTTGCTTTGTAGCAGCGAGACGAAGGGCCTCTGTGGCCTCAACCCATTCACTATCTTCGCCCACAGACTTTTCAGGATTTCTAGTTGATAGTTCGAGATAAAAATCATTGAGACCATAGTCGCGCAGAAGATTGAGTACGAATGTCAGTAATGAATCCAATTCACCTGGCATCTGTTCTTTCGTGCAGTAAATGTGCGCATCATCTTGAGTAAATCCACGAGCACGAGTAATTCCGTGCAGCACGCCAGATTTTTCATAACGATAGACGGTGCCAAATTCAAATAGTCGCAATGGTAATTCGCGATATGAACGCTGACGTGATCTATAAATCAAATTATGGAATGGACAGTTCATTGGTTTCATGTAGTACTGCTGTCCTGCGCGCTTTATCGTGCCATCAGCGTGGTGTTCTTCGTCCAAAATCATTGGCGGATACATACCCTCTGAATACCAATCAAGGTGGCCAGATGTTTCAAAAAGCGCTGCTTTAGTTATATGTGGTGAGTAAACAAACTCATAACCTTCATCTTCGTGACGCTTGCGTGAATAATCTTCCATTGCGCGACGAATAATTCCGCCCTTTGGATGAAAGACAGCAAGACCGGAACCGATCTCTTCGGGGAATGAAAAGAGATCTAGTTCAGTTCCAAGACGTCTGTGATCACGTTTTTCAGCCTCTGCTAATAATTCTAAATATGCATTGAGTTCATCTTGTGACGGCCACGCTGTTCCATAGATACGTTGCAACATCGGATTCTTTTCAGACCCTCGCCAATATGCACCAGCACTTCGCATCAACTTGAAGGCAGGAATATGTTTTGTTGAGGGAAGATGTGGGCCGCGGCAAAGATCACTCCATACAGGTTGTCCATCTCGGCCTAGATTGTCATAAATAGTTAGTTCGGTCCCACCTAGTTCAACAATTGCTTCGTCCCCCGCGCCTGATTTCAATCCAATGAGTTCGCACTTATAAGGTTCGGCCTTGAGTTCTACAAGTGCATCTTTTTCATTTGTTACACGGCGCTTGAAACGTTGACCTTCTTTTACGATCTTGCGCATTGCACTTTCAATCTTCTCTAAATCATCAGGATTGAAGGGTTTCTGCGGGTCAAAGTCATAATAAAAACCATCTGTAATCGGTGGACCAATTCCAAGTTTGGTATCAGCAAAAACGCTTTGTACGGCTTGCGCCATTACGTGGGCAGTTGAGTGTCGCAATACTGACAAACCTTGCGGTGAAGAAATCGAAACACCAGTGACGACATCGCCATCATGTAGGTCTGTCCAGAGATCTTTGAGCTCACCGTTTATCGTGCAAACGACTATCTCTTTATTCTCAGCGAAAATATGAGTGGGACGTTGCTCTGAATCAACCGATAGCGCAGCGCCATCTACGGTGATCGATATCAAGGGCATGTGCCTAACCTATCGAATGAGCGCACTTTGGCGCTTATGCCATTCCTGCGATAGATTTCGCTTCCTCGCGGACGTAGCGCAGTTGGTAGCGCGGAACCTTGCCAAGGTTCAGGTCGCCGGTTCGAACCCGGTCGTCCGCTCTGAATAAGCGCCTCTGTACTTGATATGAATTTCATATCGATTCGGTGGCGCTCTTTCTATGGTCGGGTGGCCGAGAGGCGAGGCTCAGGACTGCAAATCCTGCTACACGGGTTCAAATCCCGTCCCGACCTCTAGTATGAAACGACACAAGAAATTGTGAGGGTGTGATGGAGCTAGAGAAATCAGAACGACCTTGGGGTCGTTATGAAGTTCTGCAAGAAGGTGGACACCATAAAACTAAATGCATCTGGGTCTATCCAGGAAAGCGTTTGTCATATCAGCGCCATCAAAAACGCGCAGAGCATTGGTTTATTGTTTCTGGAAGTGCAGAGATAACTATCAATGGCGTGGTCACAAAAAATGTTGCAGGAGATTCGCTAAGTATTGGAATTGGGGATCTTCATCGCATCGGAAACATTGGCACTGACGATGTTATTTTTATTGAAGTACAAACAGGCACGTACTTCGGAGAAGATGATATTGAGCGTCTAGAGGACGATTTCGGACGCTAATAGATATGAAAAAACGTGGGGTATCATTTCCCCACAGCAAGGATCGTTGGCTCAGCGGTAGAGCACCACATTGACATTGTGGGGGTCACTGGTTCGATCCCAGTACGGTCCACGTAGAACAACTAACTATCTAG